>NZ_JBSFHA010000019.1:0-135652 GCF_053596855.1 Streptomyces sp. NPDC001617 | reverse complement strand
TGGCCGTCGCCGTCGCCGTCGGGGTGGGCGCCGGGCTCACCAAGGTCCAGTGGGGCCTGATCGCCCAAGGAGCATCTGGGCCTGCCCAACCGGGACGACGTCAAGACCGGCGTCATCACCTACAAGATCGCCGCCCACGCGGCCGACCTCGCCAAGGGCCACCCCGGAGCACAGGACTGGGACGACGCCCTCTCCGACGCCCGCTTCGAGTTCCGGTGGGAGGACCAGTTCAACCTCGCCCTGGATCCGGACACGGCACGGGAGTTCCACGACGAGACCCTCCCTGCGGAGCCGGCCAAGACGGCCCACTTCTGCTCGATGTGCGGGCCGAAGTTCTGCTCCATGAAGATCTCGCAGGACATCCGCCGCGAGCACGGCGGAAGCCGGGCGGAGATCGAGGACGGCATGGCCCAGAAGTCGAAGGAGTTCGCGGCGAGCGGGAACCGGGTGTACCTGCCGATCGCCGATTGACGCACAAGCGATTGAACACAAGTGAGCGCCGTTTCAGGAGACTTCGTTCTCCGGAACGGCGCCCACCGGTCGCACCCCACCTCATGGGGCCGTAGCGCCTCGCATGGCGGAGTGCCTCTTCCGGTCACGGCCTCGGACGGCAACAGCACCATCGGCGACTCGTCGCACAGACTCGCTTTCCGATCATGTTCCGGCGAGTCCACTCGTTCGGAGCCGTGCGGATGGCTGAGGCGGCCCCGACCCGAGGCCGGCGCACGCGGGACGGCACGCCCGAAATGCCGGTGGATGTTCCCCGGCATGAAGATCTCCCGGGACATCCGCCGCGAGGACGGCGGAAGCCGGGAGGAGATCGAGAACGGCATGGCCCAAAGGCCGAAGAAGGTCGCGGTGGCGGGCAACAAGGTGTGCCTGCCGCTCGCGGACCGACCTCGGGCGTCCGGGCGTTCGGCTTGCGCTCCGCCAAAGGGACCCTCCCCGAAGGGACCCCGTGGTGGAGGGCGCAAGCCGAGCCTTACTCCGGCTGGTGTTCCGGGCCTCCGAAGTCCGGGCTGGTGTAGTCCGGGCTAGAGAAGCTCGGCCGGGGGCCGCGGGCCGGGCCGTCGTCCGGGCTGGTGAAGCCCGGTCGGTCGTAGCCGAGGTGCGGCATACGGCTGGTCGGTGCCGACGGCGTGGGGCTGTGCAGTGCCGCGGCGGCGGCGCCGGGGTCGGCCAGTGCCTCCCGAAGGAACGGCAGGACACCGCGCTCCAGGAGCGCCTCGCGCCAGGCTTCCCTGGCCCGGGACACCTCCCCGCTCAGTTCGCCGTACGGACCGGACTCCAGGGCGGGCCGGTTGCGCAGGGCGGTGAGGAGCAGCCCCACACAGGCGACGACGATCGCGACCGCGGTCATGGCGCCGAACACCCAGCCGGCCGTGATCATCGTCTTGCCGAACCCCTCCTTGGGGGCGAGGGACCTGATGATGTAGCCGACGAGCAGGAAGATCGCCGCGGCTGTCCCGGCGAGGACGGGTGCGAGGACGGCGGCGACGGCGACGGCGCCCGCACCGGCCGGCTCGACAGTCTCGCCGAGGGTGGCCGCGAGCCCCAGCGCGCCCGTGCCCGGTTCCGAGGAGCCGGATTCGCGGGTGGACGCAGGGGTGGACGACGCCGGGTGGCGCAGTTCCTCGCGGACCTTCACGTAGTGCTGGTACTCGGTCGCCGCGGCCACCGTGATGAGTGCGGTGGCGTTCAGCGCCATGGTGCGCAGCTGTTCGGGGTTGAGCCGCTGGCCGACCGTGGCCAGCTCCGGGCGGTTTGGGGCGGAGCGCAGCGCCTCATCGAGGACCCGCTCGTACTCCTGGCGGTCCTCGCTCAGCAGGTGCTGCGGAACGCTGTTCATGTGCATCCCCCGATGCTCCGTAGGGCTTGGGGCTCGCATGCCAACGAGCCGTCGGGCAGAAACGGAGGGGAGCCTGCTACGGATAAGCCGATGGTAGAGCGGGGACGGCACACGGTAACAGGGGGTTTGAAGAAATTGGGCCCTGGCCTGCGCCGTATATCGCGTTTCCTCCGTGGGGGCGCCTGCCCGTCGAATGCTCAGACATCCAGGGGAAGTTGCTGGACCAGCAGCTTTCCGGCCATGGTCACCCCGCCGTCCATCGCGATGGCCAGGCCTTCGGCGTAGACGTGTGGTCCGTCGACCACCGGTCCGGAGTTGTCCTCGCCGTCCTCGGAGCCGACCTCGCCCAGCAGATAGGGAATCGGGCTGTGACCGTGAACGATGCGGGTGCCGCCGTACGTATCCAGCAGGGAGCGTACGGCGTCTGCACCCCCTTCGTCGCGGAAGGAGAAGCGCTTGGTGAACTTGCGGAACAGATCCCAGCACTCGTCGGCGTCGTTGCGTGTGAGCGTCTCGCGCACGGTGTCGTTGACGGCCTCGATCGAGTCGCCGTAGTCGAGGTAGGCGGTGGTGTCCGAGTGGACGAGCAGATAGCCGTCGACCTCTTCGACGGCGTCCAGGCGGGCCATCCACTGGAGGTGGTGGTCCTGGAGTCTGTCCATGTCGGTCTTCTGGCCGCCGTTGAGCAGCCAGGCCGCCTGGAAGGTGGCGGTGCCCGCGCCGGAGTTGACGGGGGTGTCGCCGAACCGCTTGGCACCGAGCAGCAGCAGCTCGTGGTTGCCCATGAGCGCCTTGCAGTAGCCGCCGGACGCGGCCGCCTCGGCGGACAGCCGCATCACCAGATCGATGACGCCGATGCCGTCGGGACCGCGGTCGGTGAAGTCGCCGAGGAACCACAGCCGGGCCGTGCCCGCGCACCAGTTCCCGGCGGAGTCGATCAGGCCCTGCTCCTGGAGGGCGGCCACCAGTTCGTCGAGGTAGCCGTGCACGTCCCCGACGACGTAGAGCGGACCCACGCCGTCCGCCTGCTGCGGAACGCCCAGGGCCGTCGGGTCGACGGACACCTGAAGCGTGTCACCGCGGTTGACGACGGGCAGGTCCCGCTCGGTCGGTGTGTACCCCTCGGGGTACGCCTCCTCGTGCGCCGGTACGACATCGCCGGGGTGCGTGCTGTGGCCGTACGGACCGGTCTCGTGGACGTACGCGGGTACCCGGAAGTCGCGCAACGTCGCCGTCCGCTCCGCCTCGGGTCCCTGACCGGCCCCCTGAGTCATCAGACCCCTCCACCATCGCGCCGCATCTGCACCGCTTCGGACTGCCTGGTCGCAGCGGCCCGCGGTGTCGTGGGCCCATCATAGGAATGCGGATCGCGCCATGTGATGACCCAGGGGTGGTGAATCGGCGCAAGAGTCCAGTTCACCGCGGCTTTCGCCCCGATTGGGCAGGGCTTCGACCGCTGCTGACAGCGCTTGTTCTACTTCCCTTCGGGCGATCGCGGGGGGCTGACCGTCGTGCGCGGCGCACGACGCTGTGACGAGGTGCGCACGATCAGCTCCGTCGGTATCACCTGCTCGACCGGTTGGTCCGATGCGACCCCCTCGATCGCGTCGATGAGGAGCTGCACGACCGCCGTGCCGATGCGACGGGGCTTCAGTGAGAGTGTCGTGATGGGCGGTTCGGTGTTCGCGTACACGGTCGATTCGCTGCAGCAGACCAGAAGCAGGTCGTCCGGTACGCGCAGACCGTAGCGGCGGGCGGCGGCGAGCAGATCGGTGCCGTTCGGGTCGAACAGCCCGTAGACCGCGTCCGGCCGGTCCGGGCGGGCGAGCAGCCGGTCGGCGGCCACCGCGCCCGCACACGGGTCGTGCGCCGGATAGGCCTCGTACACCGGGTCCTGGCCGACACGCTCGCACCAGCGCAGGTACGCCGTGGTCGACAGATGGGTGTACGTGTCCGTCGTCGTCCCGGTGAGCAGGCCGATGCGGCGGGCGCCGGCGGCGGCCAGGTGGTCGAGGATGCCGAGGACGGCGGCCTCGTGATCGTTGTCGACCCACGCGGTGACCGGCAGGGCGCCGGCCGGGCGGCCGTCGGAGACGACCGGCAGCCCCTGCCGGACGAGTTCGCTGACCACCGGGTCCTGGTCGGACGGGTCGATGACGACCGTGCCGTCCAGGGCGACGTTCGACCACACGTCGTGGCGCGAGGTCGCCGGCAGGATCACGAGCGCGTAGCCGCGGGCGAGCGCGGCCGAGGTCGCGGCTCTCGCCATCTCCGCGAAGTACGCGAACTCGGTGAAGGTGAAAGGTTCATCCCCGTACGTCGTCACGGTCAGGCCGATGAGGCCCGACTTTCCGGTACGGAGGGTTCGGGCCGCCGCCGACGGGCGATATCCCAATCGGTCGGCGACCTCGCGGACATGGCGGCGGGTGGCGTCCGGGAGCCTGCCCTTGCCGTTCAGGGCGTCGGAGACGGTCGTGATGGAGACTCCGGCGGCGGCGGCCACGTCTCTGATGCCCGCCCGGCCCGGCCGGCTGCCTCGACGGGAGGTTTCCGCGCGGCTCACCTGGTGCTTCCCTGCTGCTGTCATGGCGAGCCGATAGTAGGGCTCATGCGGTGGGGTAGGGCGGACGCATATGCACGCGTTGACAGGCACGTTTCTGCAAGGTCATTTACCGTCAACTACCTTTGAAAGGCAGTCAGTTGAACGATCCAATGGCACTACGTGACTTGTCGGCACGCATGAGCCTGCCAAGTCGTCGATGTTTCGAAGAGGTCTCAACTCACCTGCACGGGTGATGCGCGCCAGGGCGTGAGCCACCGGCGCACAGATATATGCGGCCGCGCCCCTGGATTCGTCTGCCTTCGTACGGTGATGCCCCTGATGCCTGTGGTACGGATGAGGTCAGATCTCCGGCCGGATCTCCGGCTGTACGAGGTCGCCCCTCACCTGTACGCAGCGGCGCCGAATCCTCATAAGGTGAGAAGTATTGGAAGCCGGCGGCGCGGACGGGCCGCCGGTGGTCGCGAGGAGGACTGCGGTGAGCGAGACGAGCCCCAAGCTGCGCGCCGAGCTGGAGGGTATCCCCACCTACAAGCCGGGCAAGCCCGCCGCGGCCGGTGGCCCGGTGGCCTACAAGCTGTCCTCCAACGAGAACCCCTATCCGCCGCTGCCCGGGGTGATGGAGACCGTCACGGCCGCCGTCTCGTCCTTCAACCGCTACCCGGACATGGCCTGCACGGGCCTGATGAACGAGCTGTCCGACCGCTTCGGCGTCCCGCTCGCCCACCTGGCCACCGGCACCGGCTCGGTCGGCGTCGCCCAGCAGCTGATCCAGGCGACCTCGGGCCCCGGCGACGAAGTGATCTACGCCTGGCGGTCCTTCGAGGCGTACCCGATCATCACGCAGATCAGCGGCGCGAGGTCGGTGCAGGTGCCGCTGACGCCGGGTGACGTCCACGACCTGGACGCCATGGCGGAAGCGATCACCGACCGCACGCGTCTGATCTTCGTCTGCAACCCCAACAACCCGACCGGCACGGTCGTGAAGCGGGCCGAGCTGGAGCGGTTCCTCGACCGGGTGCCGAGCGATGTGCTGGTCGTCCTGGACGAGGCCTACCGCGAGTTCATCCGTGACCCCGAGGTCCCGGACGGCGTGGAGCTGTACCGCGAGCGCCCGAACGTCTGCGTGCTGCGCACGTTCTCCAAGGCGTACGGCCTCGCCGGTCTGCGGGTCGGCTTCGCGATCGCCCATGAGCCGGTGGCGGCGGCGCTGCGCAAGACGGCGGTGCCGTTCGGCGTGAGCCAGCTGGCGCAGGAGGCGGCGATCGCCTCGCTGCGTGCCGAGGACGAACTGCTGGGCCGGGTCGGCTCGTTGGTCTGCGAGCGCAATCGCGTGGTCGACGCGCTGCGGGCGCAGGGCTGGACGGTGCCCGAGACCCAGGCCAACTTCGTGTGGCTGCGGCTGGGGGAGCACACGGTCGCGTTCGCCCAGGCGTGCGAGCAGCACGGCGTGGTGGTGCGGCCGTTCCCCGGCGAAGGCGTGCGGGTGACGGTCGGCGAGACCGAGGCGAACGACATCTTCCTCAAGGTGGCGGAAGGGTTCCGCAAGGAGCTGTGAAGGCCGTCCGGACACTGCGGGGCGTCCTCGTTCCACGTGAAACCAGGACGCCCTGTGCATGCCATGGTCCGACCGGTCCATCCCTCATGGGACCTATCGGACCGGCTTAGGGACCCCCCGCCCATCCCGCGGCGAACGGGGATGCGTCATACTTGCTTGTGAATGTGAACGCTTTCACAAGCGTATGTTTCACGAGCCTGTGAGGTAAGGAGCGGCGACGTGGACCTGGCTTTGGCGCCGGAGACTCTGGCGCGCTGGCAGTTCGGCATCACGACCGTCTACCACTTCCTGTTCGTTCCCCTGACGATCTCGCTGGCCGCCCTCACGGCCGGCCTTCAGACGGCGTGGGTACGCACCGAGAACGAGAAGTACCTCAGGGCGACGAAGTTCTGGGGCAAGCTCTTCCTGATCAACATCGCGATGGGGGTGGTCACCGGCATCGTGCAGGAGTTCCAGTTCGGCATGAACTGGTCCGACTACTCACGGTTCGTCGGCGACATCTTCGGCGCCCCCCTCGCCTTCGAGGCCCTGATCGCCTTCTTCTTCGAGTCGACCTTCATCGGCCTGTGGATCTTCGGCTGGGACAAGCTGCCGAAGAAGATCCATCTGGCCTGTATCTGGATGGTGTCGATCGGCACGATCCTGTCGGCGTACTTCATCCTCGCGGCCAACTCCTGGATGCAGCACCCGGTCGGCTACCGGATCAACAAGGCCAAGGGCCGTGCCGAACTCACCGACTTCTGGCACGTGCTGACCCAGAACACCGCGCTGGCCCAGGCCTTCCACACGCTCTCCGCGTCCTTCCTGACCGGCGGCGCCTTCATGGTCGGCATCGCGGCCTTCCACCTGTTCCGCAAGAAGCACGTCCGGGTGATGAAGACCTCGCTGCGGCTGGGCCTGGTCACCGTGGTCATCGCCGGCCTGCTCACCGCGATCAGCGGTGACACCCTCGGCAAGGTCATGTTCAAGCAGCAGCCGATGAAGATGGCCGCCGCCGAGGCGCTGTGGGACGGCCAGGACTCGGCGCCGTTCTCGATCTTCGCGTACGGCGACGTCAGCAAGGGCCACAACACCGTCGAACTGTCGATTCCCGGAATACTGTCCTTCCTGGCCGACGACAACTTCAACTCGCACGTCCCCGGCATCAACGACACCAACAAGGCCGAGCAGGAGAAGTACGGCCCCGGCGACTACCGGCCCATCATCCCGGTCACCTTCTGGGCGTTCCGCTGGATGATCGGCTTCGGCATGGCGTCCTTCGTCATCGGCATCGTCGGACTCTGGCTGACCCGCAAGAAGTTCATGCTGCCGCAGCACCTGAGGGTGGGCGAGGACGAGGTACCCCATCTGGTCCTGTTCAGGAACAAGGCGCTCAGCCCGAAGCTCGGCAGGCTGTACTGGCTGGTGGCCATCTGGACCCTGGGCTTCCCGCTGATCGCCAACTCCTGGGGCTGGATCTTCACCGAGATGGGCCGTCAGCCGTGGGTCGTCTACGGTGTCCTGCAGACCCGTCAGGCGGTCTCCCCCGGCGTCTCCCAGGCCGAGGTCCTCATCTCGATGATCACCTTCACCGCGCTGTACGCCGTCCTCGCCGTCGTCGAGGTCAAGCTGCTCGTGAAGTACGTCAAGGCCGGCCCGCCCGAACTCACCGAGGCCGACCTCAACCCGCCCACGAAGATCGGCGGCGACGACCGTGACGCCGACAAGCCGATGGCCTTCTCGTACTAGGCCCAGGGAGATCGAGTCATGGAACTTCACGACGTCTGGTTCGTGCTCATCGCCGTCCTGTGGACCGGCTACTTCTTCCTGGAGGGCTTCGACTTCGGGGTCGGCATCCTCACCAAGCTGCTCGCCCGGAACCGGCCCGAGAAGCGGGTCCTGATCAACACCATCGGGCCCGTCTGGGACGGCAACGAGGTCTGGCTGCTCACGGCGGGCGGCGCGACCTTCGCCGCCTTCCCCGAGTGGTACGCCACGCTCTTCTCCGGCTTCTACCTGCCGCTGCTGGCCATCCTGGTCTGCCTGATCATCCGAGGCGTCGCCTTCGAGTACCGCGCCAAGCGGCCCGAGGAGAACTGGCAGCGCAACTGGGAGACCGCGATCTTCTGGACCTCGCTGCTCCCCGCGTTCCTGTGGGGCGTGGCCTTCGGCAACATCGTCCGGGGCGTGAAGATCGACAAGAACTTCGAGTACGTCGGCAGCCTCTGGGACCTGCTCAACCCGTACGCGCTCCTCGGCGGCCTCGTCACGCTGACGCTCTTCACCTTCCACGGGGCGGTGTTCACCGCGCTCAAGACGGTCGGGGACATCCGGGAGCGGGCGCGGAAGCTGGCGCTGCAGGTCGGTCTCGTCACCGCTGTGGTGGCGCTGATCTTCCTGCTCTGGACTCAGGTCGACAGCGGTGACGGTCAGAGCCTCGTCGCGCTGATCGTGGCCGTGGCCGCGCTGGTCGCCGCGCTGGTGGCAAACCAGGCCGGACGTGAGGGCTGGTCGTTCGCGCTCTCCGGGGTCACGATCGTGGCCGCCGTGGCGATGCTCTTCCTCTCGCTCTTCCCGAACGTCATGCCGTCGTCGCTCAACGGGGACTGGAGCCTCACGGTCACCAACGCCTCGTCGAGCCCGTACACCCTGAAGATCATGACCTGGTGTGCCGGTATCGCCACGCCGCTCGTCCTGCTCTACCAGGGGTGGACCTACTGGGTGTTCCGCAAGCGCATCGGAACACAGCACATCGCTGAAACCGCGCACTGAGGTGTGTTTCACGTGAAACCAATCGACCCGCGTCTGCTCCGATACGCCCGTGCCACCCGCCTCTTCCTGGTGGCGGTCGTCGGCCTGGGCGCCGTCGGGGCGGCGCTGGTCATCGCCCAGGCGATGCTCATCGCCGAAGTGGTGGTCGGCGCCTTCCAGCACGGGATGACGGTCGCTGAACTCCGCACTCCCCTGCTGCTGTTGGTGGCGGTGGCGGGTGGACGCGCGCTGGTCTCCTGGCTGACCGAGCTTGCCGCTCATCGCGCGAGTGCCGCGGTGAAGTCGGAGCTGCGGGGGCGGTTGCTGGAGCGTGCGGTCGCGCTGGGGCCCGGCTGGCTGAGCGGGCAGCGGACCGGCTCCCTCGTCGCTCTGGCAACCCGCGGAGTCGACGCCCTGGACGACTACTTCTCCCGCTACCTCCCGCAGTTGGGGCTCGCGGTCGTCGTGCCGGTGGCGGTGCTCGCCCGGATCGTCACCGAGGACTGGGTCTCGGCGGCGATCATCGTCGCCACCCTGCCGCTCATCCCCCTCTTCATGGCCCTGATCGGCTGGGCCACGCAGTCCCGGATGGACCGTCAGTGGCAGTTGCTGTCCCGGCTGTCCGGGCACTTCCTGGACGTGGTGGCCGGGCTGCCGACACTGAAGGTGTTCGGACGGGCCAAGGCGCAGGCCGAGTCGATCAAGCGCATCACCGGCGAGTACCGGCAGGCGACCATGCGGACCCTGCGGATCGCCTTCATCTCGTCCTTCGCGCTGGAGCTGCTCTCCACGCTGTCGGTGGCGCTGGTCGCCGTGACGATCGGCATGCGGCTGGTGCACGGCGAGATGGACCTGTACACCGGACTGGTCATCCTGGTGCTCGCGCCCGAGGCGTATCTGCCGCTTCGGCAGGTCGGTGCGCAGTACCACGCGGCGGCGGAGGGACTCGCGGCGGCCGAGGAGATCTTCGCCGTCCTGGAAACGCCCGTGCCGGCGAACGGTACGGCGGCTGTCCCAGCCGGGCGCATCGCCTTCGAGGGCCTGACGGTCCGCTATCCCGGGCGGGCCGAGGAGGCCGTGTCGGACGTGTCCTTCGCCGTCGAGCCCGGGGAGACGGTCGCGCTCGTCGGACCGAGCGGCGCGGGCAAGTCGACGCTGCTGCATGTGCTGTTGGGGTTCGTGCCGGCGACCGAGGGGCGGGTGCGGGTCGGCGGCGCCGATCTCGCGGACGTCGATCCGGAGCAGTGGCGGTCGCAGATCGCGTGGGTGCCGCAGCGGCCGCAGCTGTTCGCCGGGACGATCGCGGAGAACGTACGGCTGGCCCGTCCCGACGCCGACGACGCCGCCGTACGACAGGCGTTGGAGGATGCCGGGGCCCTGGAATTCGTGGACGCGCTGCCCGCCGGGGTCGACACCGAGCTCGGCGAGGACGGCACCGGTCTCTCTGCCGGACAGCGCCAACGGCTCGCGCTGGCCCGGGCGTTCCTCGCCGACCGGCCCGTCCTGCTGCTCGACGAGCCGACGGCCGCGCTGGACGGGGCGACCGAGGCGGAGATCGTGGAGACGGTACGACGGCTGGCCGTGGGGCGGACGGTGCTGCTGGTGGTGCATCGGCCGGCCTTGCTCGGGGTGGCGGGGCGGGTGGTGCGGGTGGAGGAGCCGGTGGTGGCCGGTGCTGGGGAGGGGCGGGCTCGGGTCGAGCAGGCAGTGGTATGTGACATAGCACTGTTCCCCAGGACCGAGCAGACAGTGGTATGTGACATACCACTGTCTGAACAAGCGATCGCCGAGCCCACCAAGCCCACCGCCCGCACCCTCACCCGAGTCCGCTCCACGTCCGCCCCCCACCGCAGCCGACTCGCCCTGGCCCTCCTCCTCGGCAGCCTCGCCCTCGGCAGCGCCGTGGGCCTCATGGCCACCTCCGGGTGGCTGATCTCGCGGGCCTCGCAGCAGCCGCCGGTGCTGTATCTGATGGTGGCCGTGACGGCCACGCGGGCCTTCGGGATCGGGCGGGCCGTGTTCCGGTACGCCGAGCGGCTGGTGTCGCACGACGCCGTGCTGCGGATGCTCGCCGACACGAGGGTCGCCGTCTACCGGCGCCTGGAGCGGCTGGCGCCCGCCGGGCTGCGCCGCACGCGCCGCGGGGACCTGCTCTCGCGGCTCGTCGCCGATGTGGACGCCCTGCAGGACTACTGGCTGCGCTGGCTGCTGCCCGCCGGTTCCGCGGCGCTGGTGTCCGCCGCCTCCGTCGCGTTCACGGCGTGGCTGCTGCCCGAGGCCGGTGCCGCCCTCGCCGTGGGCCTGGTCGCGGCCGGTGTCGGTGTCCCGCTGGTCACCGGTGCCGTCGCCCGACGCGCCGAGCGCAGGCTGGCCCCCGCCCGAGGAGAACTGGCGACGCGCGTGACCGACCTGCTCACCGGCACCGCCGAGCTGACCGTCGCCGGCGCCCTGCCCGCCCGTACCGCCGAGGCGCGACGGGCCGATGGCACGCTCACCCGGATCGCCTCCCGCGCCGCCACCGCCACCGCGCTCGGCGACGGACTCACCGCGCTGATCTCGGGCCTCACCGTCGCAGCCACCGCCCTCGCAGGCGCCCAGGGCGTCGTTGACGGCAGGCTGGGCGGCGTGGCGATGGCCGTCGTCGTCCTCACCCCGCTGGCTGCCTTCGAGGCCGTCCTCGGGCTGCCCCTCGCCGTGCAGTACCGGCAGAGGGTGCGCAGGAGCGCGGAGCGCGTGTACGAGGTGCTGGACGCGCCCGAGCCGGTGCGGGAGCCGGAGCAGCCCCGGCAGGCGCCCGCCTCGCCCTTCCCGCTCGTCCTCAAGGGCCTGACGGCCCGCCACGCGGGCCAGGACCGGGACGCGCTCGGCGGCCTCGACCTGACCCTCGACCAGGGGCGCCGGATCGCCGTGGTCGGACCGTCCGGCTCCGGCAAGACGACCCTCGCGCAGACGCTGCTGCGGTTCCTGGACGCCGGTGCGGGTTCGTACACACTGGCCGGCGTGGACGCGTACGCCCTCGACGGCGACGACGTACGACGGCTCGTCGGGCTGTGCGCCCAGGACGCGCACCTCTTCGACAGCTCGGTGCGTGAGAACCTGCTGCTCGCGAAGAAGGGCGCCGGCGAGGACGAGCTGCGCGACGCCCTGCGGCGGGTCCGGCTGCTCGACTGGGCCGACGGCCTGCCCGACGGGCTCGACACACTCGTAGGAGAGCACGGGGCACGGTTGTCGGGCGGGCAGCGGCAGCGGCTGGCGCTCGCCCGGGCGCTGCTGGCCGACTTCCCGGTGCTGATCCTCGACGAGCCGGCCGAGCATCTCGACCTGCCCACGGCCGATGCGCTCACCGCCGATCTGCTGGCCGCCACCGAAGGGCGGACGACGTTGCTCATCACGCACCGGCTGGCCGGTCTGGAGGCGGTCGACGAGGTCGTCGTACTGGACGAGGGGCGTGTGGTGCAGCGGGGGACGTACGCGGAGCTGGCCGCTGTGCCGGGGCCGTTGCGGGGGATGGTGGAGCGGGAGGTGGAGGCGGAGTTGCTGGTCGGCGCCGCATAACGCCGGGCGCGCTCTCGAGTATCCGTAACAAATGGGACGAGGCGACGGCGACTCTGCCGGGCGGACGCCCGGCGTATGCCTGACGGTTGCGGACAACGGCGTCGGCATCCCCGAAGGCGGCCGCCGCAGCGGCCTCGGGAACCTCGAACGGCGCGCGGAGTCGCTCGGCGGCGACAGTTGGCACGGGCGGGGTACCGGGGCGGACGGCAGCGGTGCGACGGTGGTGTGGCAGGCGCCGTACTGACCCGTCCGCAGCAACGGTTCCCCCGGCTGCACGACTTCAACAGGCCCGCCCGCCAGGGTTTGGGCCACGATCGCTGACATGCGCTCACCTCGCCGTCATTCGCTGCTCATTCCCGCGCTGCTGTGCGCGCTGGCGGTGCTCGCGGCCCGGCCGGCGGCAGCCGACGGCGAACCGGCGGGCGGGGACGATCCGGGGATCAGCGTTCAGGTGGCGCGGCTGTACCAGGACGCGGCCGTCGCGACACAGCAGTACGAGGCGGGCCGACAGGGCGCCGAGGCGCAGCAGGTACGGGCGCAGCTGGCCGACGCGCTGCTCGACCGGGAGCGGCGGGAGCTCGCCGTCATGCACGACGGCCTGGGACGGATCGCCCGCGCCCAGTACCGGACGGGTGGCGGGCTGCCGCTGACGGCGCAGATCGTGCTCGCGCGCAGCCCGGACGAACTGATGCGGGGTCAGCATGTGTTCTCGCAGGCCAATCTGGCGCTGGAGAACGCGGTCGCCAAGAGCCGGCGGGCCGAGGCGCGGCTCGCCGCCGACGAGGCGAAGGCCGCGGCGTCCTGGCAGGTCCTGGAGAAGCGGAGGACCGAACTCGCGGCGCTGAAGAGCGGTATCGAGCAGAAACTGGAAGCGGCGCGTGGGCAGTTGCAGGGCGAGGCGGACGCCTCGGTCGCGGCGGGCAGTTGCCGGGGCGCGGTGCGGCTGGACCAGCCGCGCACGCAGTTCACGCAGGCGTGGGTCACGCCCGTGGAGACATACCAGTTGTCGGCCGGATTCGGCAGTGGCGGCGACCGGTGGGCCAACCGGCACACCGGGCAGGATTTCGCGGTGCCGATCGGGACGCCGGTGCGGGCGGTGGGCGCGGGGCGGGTGGTGAGCGTGTCGTGCGGGGGCGCCTTCGGCATCCAGATCGTGATCGAACACCCCGGCGGCTACTACACGCAGTACGGCCATCTCGCCGCGGTCACCGTCGACCCGGGCGAACATGTCGGCACGGGGCAGTGGATCGCCCAGTCGGGCACCACCGGCAACTCCACCGGCCCGCACCTGCACTTCGAGGTACGGGTCACACCGGAGATGGGGTCGGCGGTGGACCCGGTGCCGTGGCTGGCGGCGCGGGGTGTGCCGGTGGGATAGGCGTGGGGCGGGCGTCGCCGACTCGTGTGCAGGGGGTGCGCTCCACTGTCGCTGCCCCTTACGGCCTTACGGCTTACGGCCTTCTACAGCCGCTGCGCCAGCATCCGCTCGATCACGACCGCCACACCGTCGTCGTTGTTGGCCACCGTCCGACCCGAGGCCGCGGCGATCACGTCCGGGTGGGCATTGGCCATCGCATACGACTGCCCTGCCCAGGTCAGCATCTCGACGTCGTTCGGCATGTCCCCGAAGGCCACGACCTCCTCGTGCGAGATGCCGCGCTCGGCGCAGCACAGGGCGAGGGTGCTGGCCTTGGAGACGCCGGGGCCGCTGATCTCCAGCAGGGCGCTGGGGCTGGAGCGGGTGACGTTGGCGCGGTCGCCGAGGGCGAGCCGGGCGGTGGTGAGAAAGCCGTCCGGTTCGAGGGTGGGGTGATACGCGAGGATCTTGAGGACGGGCTCGCCGGCACCGGGCGCGTCCGGTGCCAGCAAGTCCTCGGCCGGCGCGAGCTCGTCCGGGATCTCCATGTGCAGCTTGGGATAGTCCGGCTCCTGGTAGAAGCCGTACGTCTGCTCCACCGCGTACACCGTGCCGGGCGCCGCGTCCCGCAGCAGTCCTACGACGTCGATCGCGTTGTCCCGCGCGAGCTCCCGCACTTTCACGAACCGGTGGGCGCCGGGGCCGCCGTGCAGGTCGACCACGGCGGCGCCGTTGCCGCAGATCGCCAGGCCGTGGCCGTGGACGTGGTCGCTGACGACGTCCATCCAGCGAGCCGGGCGGCCGGTGACGAAGAAGACCTCGATGCCCGCCTCCTCGGCGGCGGCGAGGGCGGCGACGGTGCGCGGGGAGACCGACTTGTCGTCCCGCAGCAGGGTGCCGTCGAGATCGGTGGCTATGAGCCGCGGCGGGACGGCGGCGGCCGGGGTCTCGGGCTGTCGAGTCGCTGAGGTCACCCGCCCATTCTCCCGCATATGCCCGCATGACCGTGCGCCAGTCCACGCGGGTGAGTGGTTACCGCCCTCAACTGCACCGTCACACCCCGTCGGACCGGCCGAGCTGTGCCAAGGCCTCCATGGCGATCTGCTCGAAGACCTTCTCGTCGGCGGCGAAGTCCGAGTCGGGGATGGGCCAGTGGATCACGATCTCCGTGAAGCCCAGGTCACGGTGGCGGCCGGCGAAGTCCACGAACGCGTCGAGGGACTCCAGCGGGCGGGCGCGGTCCGGGGTGAACCCGGTGAGCAGGATCTTGTCCATCTCGGCCGCGTCCCGGCCGATCTCGGCGCACGCGTCGGCCAGCTTCTCGGCCTGTCCGCGAATGGCCTGAACCGACTGTTCAGGAGTGCCGTTCCCGTACAGCCGGGGGTCGCCGGTGGTCACCCACGCCTGTCCGTACCGCGCGGCGAGCCTCAGCCCACGCGGGCCGGTGGCGGCCACCGCGAAGGGCAGCCGGGGCCGCTGGACGCACCCGGGGATGTTGCGCGCCTCGTGCGCCGAGTAGTAGTCGCCTTCGTACGAGACCGAGTCCTCGGTCAGCAGCCGGTCCAGCAGCGGCACGAACTCGGCGAGCCGGTCGGCACGCTCGCGCGGCGTCCACGGCTCCTGGCCGAGCGCGGTGGCGTCGAAGCCGGTGCCGCCGGCACCGATGCCGAGGGTGACACGGCCGCCGGAGATGTCGTCGAGGGAGATCAGTTCCTTGGCGAGGGTCACCGGGTGCCTGAAGTTCGGCGAGGTCACCAGAGTGCCCAGACGCAGCTGGTCGGTGACGGCCGCGGCGGCGGTCAGGGTCGGCACGGCGCCGAACCACGGGCCGTCCCTGAAGCTCCGCCAGGACAGATGGTCGTAGGTGTACGCGGTGTGGAAGCCGAGCTGCTCCGCCCGCTGCCATGCCGAACGGCCGCCCTCGCGCCAGCGGAGGTACGGGAGGATCACGGTGCTCAGACGCAGACTCATGATGCGAGCGTATGCGGCCGAACGTGTTTCACGTGAAACAGTGACGCTCAGTGTCCCTCGGGAAACCGCAGATACCGCGGCGGCACGGCCTGCGTCAGCCACACCCCGTTCGCGCTGACGTGGAAGATATGGCCGTCGCGGTGCATGGCGCCGGCGTCCACGGAGAGGACGACGGGTCGGCCGCGGCGAGCCCCTACGCGGGTCGCCGTCTCGCGGTCGGGCGAGAGGTGCACGTCGTGCCGGTTCATGGGGCGCAGCCCTTCGGTGCGGATCGCGTCCAGGTTGCGTGCCACGGTGCCGTGGTAGAGGTACGCCGGCGGGGTCGCCGGCGGCAGGCCCAGCTCGACCTCGATGCTGTGGCCCTGGCTGGCGCGGATGCGGGTGCCTTCGACAGCGAAGCGCTTCTTGTCGTTCGAGGCCACGACGTGGTCCAGCTCTTCGCGGGTGATGCGGAAGTTGTGCGCGGCGGTCGCGGCGAGCAGCTCGTCGATCTCGACCCAGCCGGATTCGTCGAGCGTGAGCCCGATGCGCTCGGGTTGGTGACGCAGGTGCTTCGAGAGGTATTTCGACACCTTCACGGTGCGTCTCTCGTCCATCTCCTTTTCGTTCATCCGCTCAGCATGACGGGAGAGACGCGGATCACGCAGATTTTTTTGTGCGGAGGTTTGGTCCACAACCAACTGTAGTTATCCACAGGCTACTTGACGGTTCTGTGGACAACTCCCCGACATGTCAGCCCCGTTCGTCAAGATCCACTGGGGGGCCTCCCGTTGACGTGAGCGCGTCCAACCCCCTTGTCCTTACCTCCCGTTCAGCCGACCAGCCCGATGAACTCCGCCGCCCGTTCCTCGTCAACCAGCTCCGCCACCACCCGGATTGTCTCCTCGGGTGGGACACGGAGCGTGACGTCGGACCGGCCGGCAGCGGGTTCGTCCTCCCCTCGGTGAAGCCGCAGCTGCCGTACCGCCAACAGGCGCATCGCCCGGGCGAGTTCCGCGTCACCGTCTGCCGCGCGAGTGGTCGCAGCCGCCGTACCAACGAGGCCGACTCGGCCGCCTCCGTGTCGCTCGGACGGTGTGGTCCGTCCAGGTACCGGGCGAAGACGTGCTCGGCCGTGAACTCCAGGAAACGGGCGGCGATGTGCTCGACCCGCACCCTCAACTCCCGCAGATGTTCCGCGATCGCGGAGAGCGGGACCCCTGCGGCATGCAACTCGACTGCGACGGCGAGCTCTTGGGGGCCGGGCGCGAGGAAGGACTCCTCGTCACCCGGTACGGGTTCGAGCACCCCGAGCTCCACGGCGTCGACGACCGCCGCGTCGTGGGGGGAGCCGCCGAACCGCTCGTCCAGCTCCGCGCGGGAGACCCGTACCGCCCCCTCGTCGGTCCACGGCCCGTCCACCTCGGCGACCAGACCGAGCACGCCGCCGAGGTCGTGTCCCGTGTCCCAGGCTTCCAGGAGCTCCCTGATGGAGGCGAGGGCGTAGCCGCGGCCGAGGAGGTCGGCGCTGGTGCAGCCGGGCGAGGCGGGCGTCGGAGGAGAGGTTGGCGCGGCCGCGGCGCTCGGGGCGGGGGAGGAGACCGCGGTCCTGGTGGGCGCGGATGGTGCGGACCGAGGCATCGCTGTGGTGGGCGAGGTCCTCGATCCGGTGGACCGCGACCTCGCTCACGCCGCGGCCCTCGCCCCGGCTGACCACCCCAGGGGTACCCGGCGCGGAGCGACGACGCCGCTCACAGCGGTGGCTCCAGTCGGGCGATCGCCCGCAACGCGCGCGGGGCGAAGCGGGACATGAGGTGGGCGCCCCGGGCCTCGGGGGTGACCGGTACGACGGCCTGGTTGCGTACGACCGCCTTCAGGATCGCGTCGGCGACCTTCTCCGGTGGATAGTTCCTGAGGCCGTACAGTCGCGCCGACTTCTTCTGGAGCCGCTTCTCCTCGTCGGCGTCCACGCCCGCGAACCGCGCGGTCGAGGTGATGTTGGTGTTGACGAA
This sequence comes from Streptomyces sp. NPDC001617, assembly GCF_053596855.1. Taxonomy (NCBI): domain Bacteria; kingdom Bacillati; phylum Actinomycetota; class Actinomycetes; order Kitasatosporales; family Streptomycetaceae; genus Streptomyces; species Streptomyces sp. NPDC001617. Next base: position 118,081 of record NZ_JBSFHA010000019.1, on the reverse strand, counting down.
GCCGGGGCAGATGGCGCTCACGCCGATGCCCTGACCGGCCAGTTCGGCGCGCAGGCACTCGCTGAGCATCAGCACGGCCGCCTTGGAGGTGCTGTAGGCGGGCAGCGCCCTGGACGGCAGATAGGCCGCCGCGGACGCGGTGTTGACGATGTGGCCGCCCTGGCCGCGCTCGGCCATCTGCTTCCCGAAGAGCCGGCATCCGTGGATGACGCCCCACAGGTTGACGTCGAGGACCTTCTTCCAGTCCTCCGGGGTGGTGTCGAAGAAGGAGCCGCCCAGTCCGATCCCGGCGTTGTTGACCAGCACGTCGACCACGCCGTACTCGGCGGCGACCTTGTCGGCGAGCTTCTCCATGGCCTGTTCGTCGGAGACGTCGACGGTCTCCGCCCAGGCCTCGGGGGCGCCGATCAGCCGGGACAGCTCGGCGGTGCGGGCGGCGGCCTCCGCGTCCCGGTCGACGGCGACCACGCGCGCGCCGGCCTCCGCGAAGGCGAACGCCGTGGCCCGTCCGATGCCGCTGCCCGCGCCCGTGACCAGGACGAGCTGTCCGCCGAAGCGGTCGGCGTACTTGCCGTCGGGTGTCACTGCCTCGGGCCCCCCGCTCTCGACCGACGTCACGAACTCGGTGATCCAGGCCGCCAGTTGGTCGGGGCGCGTACGCGGTATCCAGTGCTTGGCGGGGAGCGTGCGGCGGGTCAACTGCGGGACCCACTGGTCGAGTTCGTCGTAGAGGCGCTCGGACAGGAAGGCGTCCTTGAGGGGAGTGATGAGCTGCACGGGCGCGTGTGCGTACGCGTCCTGGCGTGGACGGCGCAGGCGGGCCCGGACGTTGTCGCGGTACAGCCAGGCCCCGTGCGCCGCGTCCTGGGGCAGCGAGGGGGTCGGGTAGTCGCCGCCGGGCACCTTCTCGAAGCGCTCCAGGATGCGCGGCCAGCGCTTGCCGAGGGGGCCGCGCCAGGCCAGTTCGGGCAGTACGGGCGTGTGCAGCGCGTACACGTACCAGGACTTGGCGCCCTGGCCGAGGAGCTGGCCGACGCGGCGCGGGGTGGGCTTCTTCAGACGGCCGTTCAGCCAGTGGCCGAAGTGGTCCAGGGACGGCCCGGACATGGAGGTGAAGGAGGCGATACGGCCCTCGGTGCGCTGGACGGTCACGAACTCCCAGGACTGCACCGAGCCCCAGTCGTGCCCGACGACATGCACCGGCCGGTCCGGGCTGACGGCGTCGATCACCGCCAGGAAGTCGTCCGTGAGCTTCTCCAGGGTGAAGCCGCCGCGCAGGGGCTTCGGTGCCGTCGAACGGCCGTGTCCCCGGACGTCGTAGAGGACGACGTGGAACCGCTCGGCCAGCCGGGACGCGACCTCGGACCATACCTCCTTGCTGTCCGGATACCCGTGCACCAGCACCACCGTCGGCTGCCCGGCCTCCCCCAGCTCGGCCACACACAGCTCGATGCCGCCGGTCCGCACCCGGTGCTCACGAGCCCCTTTGAGTCCCGTCACTTCTCCTCCGCCCAGCGCCGCACGTGCGGCAGATCGTCGTCCAGCCAGAAGTCGCTCTCCTCGGGATCCCTGGAGTCGGTGACAGCCGGGATCTCCTCGAACTCCGCGCCCGTGCCCCGCAATCCGAGGTGGGGTTCGACCGCCCACAGGCCGGGCCGCGGAGGATGGTCGGAGAAGCGGTACGCCGACCACAGCGGGGACCAGCCCTCGCGGTGGCCGTGCAGAGCGTCGGCGGCGATCCCCCCGCTGCGGAGCATCTCCGAGGACGTGGACCGCCTCATGGTCCGCCAGGGCTACGCCGACCGGCACCGCGCCCACCCCTTCGGCGTCATCGCCCACAAGGTCGACCGGGCGACACAACGCCGCTGGTCGCCACACCTGTTCGGATTCGGCACACAGTCGGCCGATGTCGGCCGTACAGCCCTCGTGGACGGGGGCCATGTCGAGGAGGAAGGGCGTTCCGGGCTCCAGCCGGCGGTCCGTCGGTAAGAACGGGAGCGGGATGCGGAAGTTCACGAACGCCGTGCGGTCACCGAACCAGGCGAAGGGGAGGTGGAACCACTCCCGCACGCCCTGCTCGCGCAGCCGGGCGGCGTGCTGCATACGGGCCGTCTCGCGCTCGGTGGCCCCCGGTGGGAGCTGTGCGGCGAGTTCACCTGCCGCTGCCGTCGTCATGCCACCGCCCACCCTCGTCCACGTCGACTGCGGTACGTGTCCGTAACTTGACACTGGCGAATGTGACAGTTGTTAGAGTCTGCGTCAACAGGAGATGTCGGGGTTGTGGGCAACTCCGCCGACGACGCTGCGTGGCGGATCACTCTGCGTAGCTCTCAGGTAGGGGTTCCCCCTACGGACCCGTACGTCTGGAGTCTGAGGCCAAGACAGCTCTGCGGTCTGACGACCGGCGTGGCCCGGGTCACTACCTTCGAAGCGTGACTGTGATCGCGACCGAAAGCCTGAGCAAGCGGTTCCCCCGGGTGACCGCGCTTGACCGGCTGTCCGTCGACGTCGGACCCGGTGTGACCGGGCTCGTCGGAGCCAACGGAGCCGGCAAGTCGACCATGATCAAGATCCTGTTGGGTCTGTCCCCCGCCTCCGAGGGCCGCGCCGAAGTGCTCGGGCTCGACGTCGCGACCAAGGGCGCCGCCATCCGCGAGCGCGTCGGCTACATGCCGGAGCACGACTGCCTGCCGCCGGACGTCTCGGCGACCGAGTTCGTCGTGCACATGGCCCGTATGTCCGGCCTGCCGCCGACCGCCGCGCGCGAGCGCACCGCGGACACGCTGCGCCACGTCGGCCTGTACGAGGAGCGCTACCGTCCCATCGGCGGCTACTCGACCGGCATGAAGCAGCGCGTGAAGCTCGCCCAGGCCCTGGTGCACGACCCGCAGCTGGTCTTCCTGGACGAGCCGACCAACGGCCTCGACCCGGTCGGCCGCGACGAGATGCTCGGCCTCATCCGCCGCATCTACACGGACTTCGGCATCTCGGTCCTGGTCACCTCCCATCTGCTGGGCGAGCTGGAGCGCACCTGCGACCACGTGGTCGTCATCGACGGCGGCAAGCTCCTGCGCTCCAGCTCCACCACCGACTTCACCCAGACCACCACCACCCTCGCCATCGAGGTCACCGACACCGACGAGCACCCGAACGGCACGCGCGCGGTGCGCGAGGCGCTCCACGCACGCGGAGTCGAGCTCCAGGACGAGGGCAGCGGCCTCCCCGGCGCCGGCCACATCCTGCTGCTGACCGCCCAGGGCGAGGAGACCTACGACCTCGTGCGCGACGTCGTCGCCGACCTGGGCCTCGGCCTGGTGCGGATGGAGCAGCGCCGGCACCACATCTCGGAGGTCTTCACGAGCGAGGACGAGCAGCAAAAGGAGGCGGCCGTCCATGGCAGTTGAGCACCCCGTAGCCGCACAGCCGGGTGACCAGACCCGCATCCACAACATCGGCTACCGCAACTACGACGGCCCCCGCCTCGGCCGCTCGTACGCCACCCGCTCCCTCTACTCGCAGTCCCTGCGCGGCGCCTACGGCCTCGGACGGTCCATCAAGTCCAAGGTGCTGCCGATGCTGCTGTTCGTGGTGATGTGTGTACCCGCGGCCATCATGGTCGCCGTCGCCGTCGCCACGAAGGCCAAGGATCTGCCCGTCGACTACACGCGCTACGCGATCATCATGCAGGCCGTCATCAGCCTGTACGTCGCCTCGCAGGCACCCCAGTCCGTCTCGCGCGACCTGCGCTTCAAGACCGTGCCGCTCTACTTCTCGCGGCCGATCGAGACCGCCGACTACGTGCGCGCGAAGTACGCGGCGCTGGCCTCGGCGATGTTCATCCTCACCGCCGCCCCGCTGGTCGTGCTCTATGTGGGCGCGCTGCTGGCGAAGCTCGACTTCGCCGACCAGACCAAGGGATTCGCACAGGGACTCGTCTCCGTGGCACTGCTCTCGCTCCTCTTCGCCGGCATCGGCCTGGTCATCGCATCGGTCACCCCGCGGCGCGGCTTCGGCATCGCCGCCGTCATCGCCGTCATGACCATCTCCTACGGCGCCGTCTCCACGCTCCAGGCCATCGCCGACAACCAGGCCAGCACCAGCGCGATCCCCTGGATCGGCCTCTTCTCTCCCGTCACGCTCATCGACGGCGTCCAGTCGGCGTTCCTCGGCGCGAGCTCGGCGTTCCCCGGAGCGGTCGGCCCGGGCAACGGCGAGGGCGCGGTCTACGTCCTGGTCGTCCTGGGCTTGATCGCCGGCTGCTACGGCCTCCTGCTGCGCCGCTACAAGAAGGTGGGCCTGTGACCACGCTCAACATCGACCACGTCTCCCGCTGGTTCGGCAACGTGGTCGCCGTCAACGACATCACCATGACCATCGGCCCCGGCGTCACCGGCCTGCTCGGCCCGAACGGCGCGGGGAAGTCCACCCTCATCAACATGATGGCCGGCTTCCTGGCCCCCTCCACCGGCACCGTCACCCTCGACGGCCAACAGGTCTGGCGCAACGAGGCCATCTACAAGCACATCGGCATCGTCCCCGAGCGCGAGGCGATGTACGACTTCCTCACCGGCCGCGAATTCGTCGTCGCCAACGCCGAGTTGCACGGCCTCGGCGCCAAGGCCGCCCAAAAGGCCCTGGCCACGGTCGAGATGGAGTACGCGCAGGACCGCAAGATCTCGACGTACTCCAAGGGCATGCGCCAGCGCGTGAAGATGGCGTCCGCCCTGGTCCACGACCCGTCGCTGCTCCTGCTCGACGAGCCCTTCAACGGCATGGACCCGCGCCAGCGCATGCAGCTCATGGACCTGCTGCGCCGCATGGGCGACGAGGGCCGCACGGTCCTCTTCTCCTCCCACATCCTCGAAGAGGTCGAGCAACTCGCCTGGCACATCGAGGTCGTGGTCGCCGGACGGCACGCGGCCAGCGGCGACTTCCGCAAGATCCGCCGTCTGATGACCGACCGCCCGCACCGCTACCTGGTGCGCTCCAGCGACGACCGCGCCCTCGCGGCCGCACTGATCGTCGACCCGTCGACGTCCGGCATCGAAGTCGACCTCGCGGAGGGCGCGTTGCGCATCCAGGCCGTCGACTTCGGCCGCTTCACCGCGCTGCTTCCCCGGGTCGCCCGTGACCACGGCATCCGGCTGCTCACGGTCTCGCCGTCCGACGAGTCCCTCGAGTCCGTCTTCTCGTATCTGGTCGCGGCGTAGGAGGCCGAAGATGTACGACCCCACAGTCGCCCGACTTACCTACCGAGCCCTGCTCGGCCGGCGCCGAGCCCTCATCCTGGGCGCCCTGCCCCTGCTGCTCATCGCCATCTCCGTCGTCGTCCGCGGCCTCGCCGGCGCCGACGACCAGACGGCCGCCGACCTGCTCGGCGGCCTCGCGCTCGCCACCATGGTGCCGATCATCGGCGTCATCGCCGGCACAGGAGCGATCGGCCCGGAGATCGACGACGGCTCCGTCGTCTACCTCCTCTCCAAGCCGGTGAAACGTCCGACGATCATCTTCACCAAGCTGATCGTGGCCATCGCCGTGACCATGGTGTTCTCGGCCCTGCCCACGCTCATCGCCGGGTTCATCCTCAACGGCAACGGCCAGCAGATCGCCGTCGCCTACACGGTCGCCGCCCTGGTCGCCTCGATCGCCTACGCGGCCCTGTTCCTGCTGCTGGGCACGGTGTCCCGGCACGCGGTGGTCTTCGGCCTCGTCTACGCGCTGGTCTGGGAGGCCCTGTTCGGCTCCCTGGTCGCCGGTGCACGCACCCTCAGCGTCCAGCAGTGGTCCCTTGCCGTGGCCCACAAGGTCGCCGGGGGAGACCTGGTCACCTCCGATGTGGGCCTGCCGACGGCGACGGTGCTGCTGATCGTCGTCACCGTCCTGGCCACCTGGTACGCGGGCCAGAAGCTGCGCTCGCTGACGCTGGCCGGCGAGGAGTAGACACCGCCCTTATTGACAGAGACTTCACCTCTGTCCGGGCACACTGGGCAAAAGGGAATGGCTGGGCTGAGAGGAATGGGGATGGCAGACAACTGGGACGACCTCGCCCTGGACGAGAACTTCATACGGTCCGCCGAGACGACCGAGCCCTCAGCCCGCGCCCGTATGCTCGCCGCCCGCTGGCGCGCCGAGGAACCCGAACCCCGGCCGTGGCGCTCCGACGAGCCGCCGGCGGGGTGGTTCTTCAGCAAGGCGCGCCGGCGCAAGTGGCGTCGACGCTGAGCGTCGTACGGCCGTTTTATTCGGTGGCGTCCAACTCGTCCGACAGGCACAGTGGTTGTGTCCACACCGCCGGACGCCCGCACTTTCGGATGCTGCTCCGGCGCCACGTTCTGGGAGAGGAGCCGGACGATGTCCATGCACGACAGTACGTCCAGCTCCCGACAGGGCAGCCCGCGGCGGGTTCCGGTGTAGTTACCCCACCGTCGAACCCGCTCCGCACGGGGAGCTGCCCGGGGCGGCCGCTTCGAGCACGCGATGTCGCTCTCGCGTGGGCCGCCTTCCCCGTTGACGCCTCTGTCCCAAGGGGCGTCCTGCTGACGGCACGGGTAGGTCGCGCAACTCGGCGCCAGGAGGTGCCGCTGCGCCCACCCGTGCCGCCCCAGCGGCACGACTGCCCGCAGCTACGACAGCAGTCGTTCCAGTACCACCGCGATGCCGTCCTCCTCGTGGGAAGACGTGACCTCGTCGGCGACCGCCCGCAGCTCCTCATGCGCGTTGCCCATGGCCACACCCCGAGCCGCCCAGGCGAACATCGGAATGTCGTTCGGCATATCGCCGAAGGCAAGCGTGTCCGCGGCCTTCAGCCCGAGCCGCCGCGCCGCCAAGGACAATCCCGTCGCCTTCGACAACCCCAGCGGCAGTAGCTCCACGATGCCCTCGCCGGCCATCGCGACGTTGACGAAACCGCCCGCAGCCTGACGCGACGCCTCGGCCAACTCGTCGTCCGTCAGCGTCGGATGCTGTATGTAGATCTTGTTCAGCGGGGCGGCCCACAAGTCGGACGCGTCCGTCAAAGGGGTGGTCGGAAGCGCGCCGGCGAGTGCGTACCCCGGCCCCACCAGCACCTCACCCTGCAGCCCGTCCCGGCTCGCCGCCAGATACAGCGGCCCGACCTCCGCCTCGATCTTCGCGAGAGCGACCCCGGCCAGCTTCCGGTCCAACGTCACGGACGTCAGCAGACGGTGCTCCGCGGCGTCGTAGACCTGCGCACCCTGCCCGCAGACCGCGAGGCCCGCGTACCCGAGGTCGTCGAGGATGTGCCGCGTCCACGGGACTCCGCGCCCCGTGACGACGATGTGCGCGGCACCCGCGGCGGTGGCCGCGGCGAGGGCGTCACGGGTGCGCCGCGAGACCGACTCGTCGGAGCGCAGGAGCGTTCCGTCGAGGTCGGTCGCGATCAGCGTGTACGGGAAGGACCCGGCCGTGGACGAAGTCGTGTCGCTCACTTGGCGACCGGCTCCAGGACCTCCCGGCCGCCCAGGTAGGGGCGCAGCACCTTCGGCACGTACACCGAGCCGTCGGCCTGCTGGTGGTTCTCCAGGAGCGCCACGATGGTGCGCGGTACGGCGCACAGCGTGCCGTTGAGCGTCGCCAGCGGCTGCACCTTCTTGCCGTCGCGCATGCGCACCGACAGCCGACGGGCCTGGAAGCTGTCGCAGTTGGAGGCCGAGGTCAGCTCGCGGTACTTGCCCTGGGTCGGGATCCACGCCTCGCAGTCGTACTTGCGAGACGCCGACGCGCCGAGGTCGCCCGTGGCCACGTCGATGACCTGGAAGGGCAGCTCCAGGCCGGTGAGCCACTGCTTCTCCCACTCCAGGAGCCGCCGGTGCTCGTTCTCCGCGTCCTCGGGGTCGACGTACGAGAACATCTCGACCTTGTCGAACTGGTGCACGCGGAAGATGCCACGCGTGTCCTTGCCGTATGTGCCGGCCTCGCGGCGGAAGCACGGGGAGAAACCGGCGTAGCGCAGCGGCAGCTTCTCGGCGTCGAGGATCTCGTCCATGTGGTACGCGGCGAGCGGGACCTCGGAGGTGCCGACCAGGTAGTAGTCGTCCTTCTCCAGGTGGTACACGTTCTCCGCGGCCTGGCCGAGGAAGCCCGTGCCCTCCATGGCGCGCGGGCGTACCAGCGCCGGGGTCAGCATCGGGATGAAGCCGGCCTCCGTGGCCTGCGCGATCGCCGCGTTGACCAGGGCCAGCTCCAGCAGCGCGCCGACACCCGTCAGGTAGTAGAAGCGCGAGCCGGACACCTTCGCGCCACGCTCGACGTCGATCGCGCCCAGCGCCTCGCCGAGCTCGAGGTGGTCCTTGGGCTCGAAGCCCTCGGCGGCGAAGTCGCGGATCGTGCCGTGCGTCTCCAGGACGACGAAGTCCTCCTCGCCGCCGACCGGGACGTCGGGGTGCACGAGGTTGCCGAGCTGGAGCACGAGACGCTTGGTCTCCTCGTCGGCCTCGTGCTGTTCGGCGTCGGCCGCCTTCACGTCGGCGGCCAGCTGGCCCGCCTTCTTCAGCAGCTCGGCCTTCTCGTCCCCGGAGGCCTTGGGGATCAGCTTGCCGAGCGACTTCTGCTCGGCACGCAGCTCGTCGAAGCGGACGCCGGACGACCTGCGCCGCTCGTCGGCGGAGAGGAGAGCGTCGACGAGCGCGACGTCCTCTCCACGGGCGCGCTGGGACGCGCGCACACGGTCGGGGTCCTCACGGAGCAGGCGAAGGTCAATCACGCGGTCAAGGCTACCGGTGCGGGGGCAGGGCCCACGACTCACCATTCCCAACAGTTCCGAATCGCGGCTTACGTTCCGTTATGAGACAATTGCGAGCTGTGTCAATAAAAGGTGTCCCACTCCCTGAGACGGGGCAGGCGGCGGGCGCCCGGTTGACTCGATTTCCTTGCGGGGGACGGGACTTGGGTCAGGGTTGTCCACAGCGATCCACACCCTCCCAAGAGTTATCCACAGGCTGTGTGGATGATCTGTGGACTTCGGAATTGATCAATCCGAAACGCGGCCGTGAGCCGAGGGATTCCCAGGACAAACCGCATTTACCCTCACTTTCGAGTGGAAATAGGTCACCCCAAAGGATTGCGCAAAGGAAAAGAGTGGACGAAGGGTGATGTGCACGCCGGTGAACCCGGGGGCGGGCTGTAGGGCGATTTGTCGACTGGGTCGCGTGCCGCTGTCGACTTATCCCCAGGTCGAGAAGCCAGCCTGTGGATAACACCTGTGGATAACTAAAATCTGCAGGTAGGACCAGCGTCAGAACCGGCCGTCCTGGCAGCGCGCCACCCAGTCGGAGGCCGCCACGAACTCCTTGTCCGAAGTCCCGAGCCGAGGTGTGCCCACGCCCTCGACGCCCACGTCCGCACGCGGGTACGAGCCCAGGTACCGCACCTCCAGGCAGATCCGCTTGAGCCCCATCAGGGCCTCGGCCACCCGGCGGTCGGAGATATGGCCCTCGGCGTCGATACAGAAGCAGTAGTTGCCGATGCCGGCGCCGGTCGGGCGGGACTGCAGCACCATCAGGTTGATGCCGCGGGTGGCGAACTCGCCCAGGAGGTCGCGCAGACCACCGGGGTGGTCGTCGCGCTGCCACAGCACGACGGACGTCTTGTCGGCGCCGGTCGGTGCGGCGGGCCGGGCCGGGCGGCCCACCAGCACAAACCTCGTCTGCGCGTTCTCGGCGTCGTGGATCCCGGTCTCCAGGGCCTCCAGACCGTACCGGGCGGCCGCGAACTCGCCGGCGAACGCGGCGTCGTACTGGCCCTCCTGGACCAGACGCGCGGCGTCCGCGTTCGAGGCGGCGGACTCCCAGTGGGCGTCCGGGAGGTTCTTCTTCAGCCAATTGCGCACCTGCGGCTGGGCGGCCGGGTGGGCGGAGACCGTCTTGATGTCGGAGAGCTTGGTGCCGGGCCTGACGAGCAGGGCGAAGGTGATCGACAGGAGCACCTCGCGGTAGATCATCAGCGGGGCGCCCGCGACCAGTTCGTCGAGGGTGGTGGTGATGCCGCCCTCGACGGAGTTCTCGATCGGCACGAACGCGGCCTCGGCCTCGCCGGCGCGGACCGCGTCGAGCGCGGACTGGACGGACACGTACGGGATCAGCTCCCGGGTCGCCGCCTCGGGAAGCGTGCGCAGGGCGACCTCGGTGAAGGTGCCCTCGGGGCCGAGATAGGCGTAGCTCGCTGGCATGTCTTCACCCTAATGGGCTCAAGGAAGCGAGGCTCACCCGTCGCACGAGCGCCCCTCCGGTGAGTGAACCCGCCCTCCGGTGAGTGAACCGGCGCTCCTCACCCTTCCAGCAGCGCCTGCCCCACGTACTCCCCCTTCGCCGCCCCGCCCGGCACCGCGAACAGGGCGCTCGCCTCGTGGCGGATGTACGTGGACAGGGCGTCGCCGCGGTCCAGCTTGCGCTGGAGGGGGACGAAGCCGCGCAGCGGGTCGGCCTGCCAGCAGACGAAGAGCAGGCCCGCGTCCGGGACGCCGTCGGTGTCGATGCCGTCGTGGTAGGAGAACGGTCGCCGCAGGATCGCCGCGCCGCCGTTCTGGTCGGGGCGGGTGATGCGGGCGTGGGCGTTGATCGGGACGACGAGATCGCCCTGGGCGTCGGTCTTCTCCAGGTCCATCGCGGTCGTCTCGGAACCGCCCGACAGCGGCGCCCCGTTGGACTTGCGGCGCCCGATGACGGCTTCCTGGGCCGACAGGGACTGCTTCTCCCAGTCGTCGAGGAGCATGCGGATACGGCGTACGACGGCGTAGGAGCCGTTCGCCATCCAGGACGGGTCGTGGGAGCCGGAGGACGGCACGAAGATCCGCTTGTCGAAGTCGGATTCCGTCGGCTTCGGATTGCGGGTGCCGTCCAGCTGGCCCATGAGGTTGCGGGCCGTCATGGTGCGGGTGGTGGCGCCCGGCGTCCGGTTGAAGCCGTTCATCTGCCAGCGGACCTTCGCCGCGCCGCCCGCGTCCTTCTGGATGGCGCGCAGGGCGTGGAAGGCGACCAGGGCGTCGTTGGCGCCGATCTGCACCCACAGGTCGCCGTCGCTGCGGGCCTTGTCGAGGTGGTCGGAGGAGAAGTCGGGCAGTGGGTCGAGGGAGACGGGGCGCTGTTTCTCCAGGCCGGTGCGGGCGAAGAAGCTGTGCCCGAAGCCGAAGGTGATCGTCAGCGAGGACGGGCCGGCGTCCCGGGCCACGTCGGTGTCGTCGCTGGACGCGGCCTCGCCCGCCATCAACCGCTCGGCCGACGCCGACCAGCGGCGCAGCAGGGCGGCGGCCTCCTTGCGGCCCGCGCCTGCCGCCAGGTCGAAGGCGATGAGGTGGCCCTTGGCCTGGAGGCCCTCGGTGATACCGGGCTGATGTTTCCCGTGAAACATTGCCATGTCCGCGCCCAGCGAGGTCAGCGGAGCGGCCTGGGAGGGCGCGGCGGTGTATCCCACGGCGCCACCGGCCGCGCCGAGCACGAGGCCGGTGGCGCCGGCGGTGCCGAGGAGAGCACGGCGGGAGATGCCGTCCCTGGAGGGGCCGTTCTCGGAGTTCCCGGAAACAGTGCCCTCGGGAGACGTCTCCTCGGTCCCGTCGGAGGTCCGGGCCGCCGGGGTGGACTGTTCAGCCATGGTGCGGTTCAGCCGATCTGCGCGTTCTTGGAGACGGTCACCTGGTCGATGTCGGAGGTCCGTACGGTCACGGCGACCTTCCAGTCGCCGGCCATGGGGATCTGCACTCCGGTCGCCGTCCAGTGGCCGGTGGTGACGTGGTCGGGGGTGACGGGCAGGGGCCCGATCTTCTTGACCTCCAGGGTGAAGGCGACCTTCACCTCGGGGACGTCGAAGGCGCGGCCGTTGGGCCGGGTGACGTAGACGTGCATCTCGTTGCCGCCCACGCGCGCGGGGTCGAGGTCGACCGAGACGACGCCCTTGCCGTCGGTGCCGCCCGTGTCGAAGGGCATGGTCAGCGTGACCGCGCCGGACGACGAGTCCGCCGTGGCGGAAGAGGAGGAGGACGACGAGGACGAGGTGGCCGCCTTGGCCTCCAGCTCGGTGCGGCCGGGCTCGGTCTGCGTCAGCACGGTGGTGACGGCCAGCAGGACGACGGCGACGCCCGCCTCGGCGAGTACGGAGCGCCGTAGCCCGAAGCGGTCGGGGTCGGCGTCGCGGTCGCGCTTCTGGCGTGCGGTGTCGATGGCGGCCTGCTGGCGGGCGAGTTGCCCTGCGCGCTTGGCGTCGGCGGGGGTATCGGCGTCGTCGGACGCGGGAGTCTCGGAGGCGCCCTCGGAGTCGGTGGGTTCACCGGAGTCCCCGGACGCGTCGGTGCAACCGGAGTCGACGGCAGTCGCAGAGGTACGTGCGGTCCCCGCACCACCGCCGGCCGCCGAGCCCCGACCGGCCCCCCTGACCTCGGCGGCCGCCGCGCCCCGAGCCCCCGCAACCCCGTCGGTCGCGGAGCCTTCACCGGTCTTGGAGCCTCCGCCGCCCGCCGAACCGCCGGACAGGGTCGCTGTCTTCGTCGAGCCGGCCCCCGCCCGGGCCCCCGCCGGCTCCTTCTCGCCCAGGGTGTCGGCCTCCGCCGCGTTCTCCTCGCTCGCCCCTTCCAGCTCACGCGGCTCCACCACGGCCGTGTCCGCCAGTCGTGCCGTCCAGCGCCGGGAGATCGACGCGATGCCGACCATCAGGGCCACGAGGCCGATCTTGACGAGGAGGAGTTGGCCGTATGCCGTGTCGGTGAAGGCCGACCAGGAGCCGAGTTGGCGCCAGGACTGGTAGATGCCGGTCGCGACCAGGGCGAGGACGCTGCCGAAGGCCAGGCGGGAGAAGCGGCGTACGGCCGCCGCCTCGATCGGGGTGTCCGAGCGGTACAGCGAGACCAGGAGTGCGCACAGGCCGCCCAGCCAGGCCGCGACCGCGAGCAGATGGACGACGTCGACGGGCATGGCGATGCCGGGCTGGAGTCCCGTCGAGGCGTGCTCGGCCATCGCCCAGCTCGCGGCGAGCCCGGCGGACACCACGACCCCGCCGATCGCGAGCCCGAAGGTCAGGTCCCGTTTCTCGTCGTCCTCGCGTTTGTCGTACGCGCCGAACAGCACGGCGATGAACAGCGCGGCCGCGGCGAGGAGGAGCAGTCGGGACACCAGGGCCGCGCCCGTCTTGGTCTGCAGCACCTGCCCGAGCAGGCTCAGGTCGAAGACCTCGCCGAACTTCCCGGAGCTGGTGTAGGAGCCGCGCAGGAGCAGCAGCAGGAGGGTGGCCGAGGTGAGCGCCAGCCACCCGGAGACGACCAGCCGCTGCACGGCCCGTACGCCCGAGCCCCGCTGCCAGCAGGCCAGTACGAACGCGCCGCCGCCGACCATGACGATGAAGCCGGCGTACGACATGTACCGCCCGAAGCCGTACAGCCAGCCCACGATCCCGCCGCCGGCCGTGTCGCCGGAGACCGAGACGGAGGTCTGGGAGGGGGCGCCGACGGAGAAGGTGAAGGCGCCCGCGACGGGGTGGCTGTCGGCCGAGACGACCTGCCAGGCCACCGTGTACGTGCCGTCGGGCAGCCCGCTGTGCAGCGGTACGGCGTAGGTGGTGCCGCTGATGTCGGACGGCTTGCCGGTGTCGACGCGCTTGCCCTTGGGGTCGAGGACGCGCAGGGAGTCGGAGTTGGTGGCGACCTTCTCGGAGAAGGTGAGCGTGACCTGGCTGGGCGCCTTGTCGACCACCACCCCCTGCGCGGGGTCGCTGCCGGTCAGCGCGGCGTGCGCGGAGGCCGGTCCGGCGCCGGCGAGGAGCGCGCCGATCACCGCCAGGAACAGCAGCACCATGGTCCGCATACGGCGGGGGGTGATGGTCGGTGTCACGGTGATCCCTCCCTCAGTGGCCGGTTGCCGGGTTGTACGTGGCCGACTTCACGGGCATCTCAACCTTGATCGGGCCGGACTTGGCGAAGTGCAGTTCGACGGTCACGGTCGCGCCCTGTTTCAGCTGTCGCTTCAGCTTCTCGAACATCAGGTGGTTGCCGCCGCTCTTGAACACGAGTTGACCGTGTGCGGGCACATCCAGGGCCTTGACCTCCCGCATGGACTGCCCGACGGTCTCGTGCATGGTGACGCTGTCCGCCGCGTCGCTGGTGACGGAGGTCAGTTCGTCCTTGGCGTCGCCCTTGTTGGCGACGGTGAAGAACCCCGCGGCCATCTCGTCCGTGATCGGCTGGGGCATGTAGGAGGCGCTGACGGCCAGTTCGGGCCGGTCGGCGCCGGAGGAACCGGAGCCGCCGCAGCCCGCGAGGGCGAGGGCGCCGGTTATCAGCAGGGCCGTGGGGGCGAGCCTGGTCACGGGTTCTGCCCCTTGATGATCTTGGGGAGGTCCTTGGTGTAGTCGTCCACGGTGGCGTCTTCGCCGTAGAGGACGTAACCGCCGTTGGTCTTGGGCGAGAAGGCGATGACCTGGGTGCCGTGGACCGAGACGGTCTTGCCGGTCTTCTTGTCCTTGTGGGTCGGTTCGATGGAGATGCCGAGGGTGCGGGCGCCGGCCTGGATGGTGGAGAAGCCGCCGGTCAGGCCGACGAACTTCGGGTCGATGCCCTTGAGCCACTTGCCGAGCTCGGTGGGGGTGTCACGGGCCGGGTCGGTGGTCACGAACACCACCTGCAGCTTGTCCTGTTCGGCCTTGGGCAGCTGCTTCTTGGCGACGGCGATGTTGCTCATCGTCGTCGGGCAGATGTCGGGGCAGTGGGTGTAGCCGAAGTAGATCAGCGTCGGCCTGCCGGCCGTCTCCTTGCGGAAGTCGTACTTCTTGCCCTGGGTGTCGGTGAGGACCAGGTCCGGCTTCTCGAACGGGGTGTCGAGCAGGGTCGCCGCCTTCTGCGAGGTGTCCTCGGAGACCACGGCGACCGGCGAGTCACCGCTGTCGCCGCTGCCGCAGGCGGAGAGGGTCAGAGAGGCGGCGGCGAGCAGCGCGGCCGCGGCGAACGTCTTCTTGCGCATAGAAAAATGTCCCAGATGTGAGAGCTCCGGTGTGCACCGGGGGCCGTAGACCCCCGGTGCACAGGGCGAATCAAAGACCTCAGGCGTCGGTACGCCGACGGCCGGCCAGCACGCCGTACGCCACGCCCAGCGCGCCGACGGCGATGCCGACGACGCCGAGCACACGCGCGGTGGTGTCACTGCTGTCGGGCGAGGCGGTCGTGTCGGCGGCGGTCTCCTTGACGTCGGACGCGTCCTCGGCCGTCGCGGAACCGTGGTGCCCGTCCGCGGAGGCGGCCGACAGGGTCAGCACCGGCGCCGGATTCTCGGGCTCCTCCTGGCCGTCCTGCTGGACCTCGATCCAGCGCACGACCTCCTTGTCGGAGTACGTCTGGACCGCCTTGAAGACGAGTTCGTCGGCGTCCTCGGGCAGCGCGCCCACGGAGACCGGGAACTTCTCGAAGTAGCCGGGCTCGATGCCCTTGCCTTCGGCGGTCCAGGTGATCTTGGAGACGGCCTCGGTGACCTTCTCGCCGTGCATCTCCAGAGGCTTGGCCGGCTTGGATTTGGTGACCTCGACCTTCCAGCCGGCCATCGGCTCGGGCATCGCGGACGCCAGCGGATGGTCGGTCGGGAAGGTGACCTCGAGCTTGGTGGTCGAGGCGTTGTCGCGCTCGTTGGGGACCTTGAAGTCGACGACCGCGTAGCCGCCCTTGGCGGCGGTGCCCTCGGGCTCCACGCTGACGTGCGCGAACGCGGGAGCGGACAGGGCGAGCACGGCGGCGCCGGCGACAGCGCCGGAGGCGGCGAGACGAGAAGCCTTCATGGCAGGGAGCACTCCACATCGAGTGAGTTCCGGTGAGGGGCGCGCGTGGGCACGCGCGTGTGCCGCACGACGGCGGTCCCCGCTCCGGAAGGTGGTGGAGTGGCGGTCGCGTCGCGTCAGGCGGCGAGGGAGAGCTGCGCGGCGGGCGGGCCGCGCCGGATCACCGTGTGCTGGAGTGCGGTGGTACGGGGCTTGGGTGGCGCGAGCAGAGCGGTGCGCGGCGTGCGCGGGCCCGGCTCGGGCGCGGCCGGGAGCCCGGAGCGCAGGGCGCGCACCAGGGCGAGCGCGGCGCCCGGGGATCGTACGAACGCGCCCTTGGAGAGCCGGATCAGCCGCAGCAGCGCGAGGTCCCCGTGGCGCAGCAGCCAGCCAGCGGCGAGCGCCGCGAGGGCGTGGCCGAGGAGCATCGGCAGGGACGGCAGCAGCGTGGCCATGGAAGCGGCGGAACCGGTGGAACCGGCACCGGCCTGGTGCAGGGAGCCCATGTCCATGCTCATGGCCGTGTCCGGGTAGATCCGCGCGTCGGCGAGGAGCCTGCGGGCGTGGGCGGGGCTGATCGCGGCCGTGGTGGTCCCGCACACGAGCCGCGCGGCCCGTTCGACCACAGAGGCGTCGGACATCGAGGCCATGGGCGTTCTGCCGGCGGATGCCGTGTGCTGCCCCAGCCCGAACAGCGTGTGCAGCACGGTCTGTCCGGCCGCCAGCAGCGCGGCGATCCCGGGCAGTGTGCGCTCGCGTCCGGCGAGCGGCGCCGCGACCAGGAAGACCCCCAGGAATCCCGCGCCCAGGGTCCACAGCGGAATCGTGGCGCAGGAGGCCAGCGCGTGCCCTCCGGCGGCCAGCACGACACAGACCGCGGCGAACACCGCGGCCCGAAGAATCCGGACGTCTCGTCCGGAGCGCGCCGTGCGCTGGTGGGGGGCAGTCATGGCGGGCCCATCATCGCACTGGACTTATCGCCCCCATACGGCAGGTCCACAAGGTGACGTACGGACCGGAAGGTCACTCTCTGGTGTGAGCCGCCCACACATACACTGATTCCGTCCTGGATGCAGCGCCCATATGGGCGGTATCACGTCAACTCCGTGCTTACACCCGGGTACTCGCGGCAATAACAAACGGTATGTCGAGCCGCGGCCGGGAGGCTGGAGCATGAGCATCTGGTGGTCACTCCACTTGCGGCGTGAAGCTGCGAGCGTCCCGCTCGCCCGGCGGCTGCTGCTCGGCGCGATGGAGACGGCGGGCGTCGACCCCGACATCTCCTACGACCTCTCGGTCGCCCTCAGCGAGGCCTGCGCGAACGCCGTCGAGCACGGCGGGGACGCCGCGCGCGGCGCGTCCTCTCAGGCGTACCGGGTCACCGCCTATCTGGACGGCGAGAAGTGCCGTATCGAGGTCGCGGACTCGGGTCCCGGTTTCCCGGACACCCAGCCCGCCCCGCCCGCCCGCGCCGACGCCGAGCACGGCAGAGGCCTGTATCTGATCCGGGAACTCGCCGACCACGTCCACATCGGCGACAAGCCGGGGCGTGGCGGCACGGTGGTGAGCTTCGACAAGATCCTCAAGTGGCGGAAGGACGCGCCGTTGATGGCGGTGTGACGGTGCCGCGCCGGCGACGCCCGGGACACGCGGTCGCGGCCGGGCGCGCGACCTCCCCTGCCGATGGCATGACTGCGGCGGTGCCGGTCTGCATACTGACCAGACGGCGGTGACGGCACACTGTGTGCTGCAGGGGGACTGTCAATGGCGTGGACGGTGTACGCGGGGGACGGGCGGCGGCTGTCGGTCGAGCAGCGGGGGGATCCGCGGGGACGCCCGGTCTTCCTCCTGCACGGCACTCCCGGCAGCAGGCTGGGGCCCGCCCCACGGCCGTCGGTGCTCTACCGCATGGGCATCCGGCTGATCACGTTCGACCGGCCGGGCTACGGTGACTCGGACCGCCGGCCGGGCCGCACGGTCCGCGCCGCGGCCGACGACGTGCGCCTGATCGCCGACGCCCTCGGGATCGGCAGGTTCGGGGTGGTCGGCCGTTCCGGCGGCGCCCCGCACGCGCTCGCCTGCGCGGCCCTGCTGCCGGACCGCACGGCACGGGCCGGGGCGCTGGTGGGTCTCGCGCCTCCGGACGCCTCCGACCTGGACTGGTTCGACGGGATGACCGAGGCCAACGTCCATGCCTACGTCAACGCGGCCGCGGGCCGGCACCGGCTCTCCGCGGCCCTGGGCAGCCGTTCTCTGACGATCCGCGCGGATCCGGCGGCCTCCGTCGCCGAGATGCGCAGCGAACTGCCCGAGTCCGACCGCTGGATCGTCGCGGACGTCGGCATCCAGGCCATGCTGGAGCGCAACTTCGCGGAGGGGCTGCGCAGTTCGGCCGACGGATGGGTGGACGACGTGATGGCGTTCAGCACCAGCTGGGGCTTCGACCTGTCCGGGATCACCGCCCCCGTCTACCTCTGGCACGGGGAGGAGGACATCTTCGCCCCGGTGGAACACACCCGCTGGCTCGGCCGCAACATCCCGACCGCCCGCGTCGAGGTCGAACGCCACGCCGCCCACTTCGGAGCGCTGCGTGTGATGACCGGCATCATCGGCTGGGCTGCGCAGCATGACGCGACGGACCGCGACGGGGACGGCACCGACAACGACCCCGCCCCCGACCGGGGGTGACCCCGATCGGGCGCCGCCCTCCGGTACCCGCACGCCACGACCTGCCCCCGCGTCCGCCCCGTCCCCCTCCGATCAGATCTGCTGCGGCTCCAGATCCCGGTCGATCCGGTGCCACGCGACGGCCGCCTCGCTCAGGGGGTGCGTGTCGCCCAGGCGTTGGACCAGTGCGGTCTCCGCCTCCTGGTGGAGCTGGGTGGCCTCCTCGTCGCGGCCCAGGTCGCGAAGGATGATCGCGAGATTGGCCACGCTGCTCAAGGTGTCGGGATGGGAGGCACCGAGCCGCTTGCGCAGGCCCGTCACAGCCAGCCGCTCCCAGTGCTCGGCCTCCTCGTGACGGCCCAGGTCGCCCAGGGCGTTGGCGAGGCTGGTCCCCGCGCTGAGGGTGGCCGGGTGCAGCGTGCCGAGGGCCGAGGCAAGGGCGATGCGGGCCTGCCCGGCCATTTCCACGGCCTTCTGCAGGTCACCGAGGGCCCGGTGGTAGGTGGCCAGGTTGTTGATGCAGAACATCGTGATGGGGTGTTCGGCACCGAACGAGTTCCGGTAGCCCTCCAGCACCTCCTCGACCCGCTGCACGGCCCGAGGGGCGCCCTGCTCGGCGTCGGTGGCGAGGTAGTCGGCGGCGAGATTGAGCCCGCAGGCCAGTTCCTCGGGGATGGAGCGACCGTAGCGGTCGCGGTAGCGGGCATGGGTCTCCCAGGTCTGCTCGCTCAGCTGCAGCGCCTCCTCGTGCCGGCCGGCCCTGCGCAGGGACACGGCGAGGCTCTTGTCGACCCGCAGCACCTCCGGGACGTACGGGTTGAGCACCTGTCCGAAGAACTCCCGCACCTCGCGCAGGATCTCCACCGAGTCGTCGTACTCACCGAGTTCCCTGAGGTCCCGGGCGTAGTGGCTGCGGGTGGTGAGGGTGTACGGGTGCAGCGGGCCGAGCAGCGCGGTGCGGCGGCGCACCGTGTCCTCGTCGAGCCGCAGGGCGGCCCTGCTGTCCCCGGTGAGCCGGTAGTCGATGGCGAGGTTGTTGGCGGAGGTGAGGGTGCGGGCGTGGTCCTCGCCGAAGATCTCGCGGAATCCGCTGTAGATCCGCTGGTCCAGCTTCAGCGCCTCGTTGAAGCGGCCCAGCGCGCGCAGGTCGGCGGCCACGCTGCCGGAAGTGATGAGCAGCGTGGGGTGGCCCTCGCCGAGCAGGCGGCGCTGTGCCTCCAGAGTGTTCTCGTCCATCTCGCGGGCGGCCTGGTACTCGCCCTGGGAGCGCAGGATGTTGGCCAGCTCGAAGCGGAGGTTGAGGATCTGTTCGTCGTTGGAGTCCGGGAACTCGGTGCTCCAGAACTCGTTGAGCTGCGTGCCCAGGGTGCGGGCGACATGCAGTTCGCCGCGCTTCCACAGATAGCGCATACGGTCCACCATCAGCTGCCGGGGTTCCTCCTCCGCGCACTCGCGAATGTTGGAGGGAACCAGGTGCGGCCAGATCACCTCGAACTCGGGCCACTTGGCGGGGTCGTCCACCGCGCCCTCGGGCGGCCGTACGGCGGCGAGGATGCGATGCACCTCGTGGACGGTCTCCTCGGCCGTGTCCGCGTCCATGCTGTCGCGCACCGCGGCCTGGACCAGCCGGTGCACCTGGATGGAGTTGTCGGTGGAGTCGACCTTGGCCAGCGCGAACTTGTGCAGCGCCTGGGTGACTTTGCCGAACATGTACCGCGACCGTAGGTCCCTGTCGTAGGGCAGCAGCACCTTGATCATGGGGTCGCTGCTGACGAGGGTCATCGAGATCGGCTCGGCGGACAGGAAACTGCACAGCTCCAGCAGCCGGGCCGCAGCGGGGGACTCGTGACGCAGCCGGTTGATGGAGATGTTCCAGGTGGCGCCCACGGAGGACGGGTACTCGACGGCGTCGACGGCGGCCTGCACCGACAGCACCTGGGTGCTCTGCTCGCGCAGCTGCTCGATGTACTCGCCCACGGGCGTCGCGGTTGTCTCCAGCCAGCCCGCCGCGACCTCGATCGCCAGGGGCAGGTCGCCGACCGCGTCGGCGACCAGGGCCGCGTCCTCGTCGCGCAGTCCCGGCACCCGTCGGGTCAGGTGCTCGACGCTCTCCTCCCGGGTGAAGACGTCGACCTGCACCGGCCTCACCTTGGTCGAGGTCGGCTTGGTGCGGGTGGTGACCAGGAGATGGCCGTAGACCTCGTCCGGGATCGGGCCGGTCTGCTCGCTGAAACGGTTGATCACCTGGTCCAGGTCCTCGACGTTGTCGAAGACCAGCAGCCAGCGCTTGTACGGGCGGGCGGCCCTGAGCGCCCGGAGGGCGGCCTCCACAGCCTCGGACACGTCGTCGCCGATCCCGGGGTCGAGCCGTCGGCCGAGGTCGGCGAGTTTGGGCGCGACCAGGTCGGGCTGTTCGGCGTCGACCCACCACACCAGGTCGTAGTCGGCCTTGAAGCGGTTGGCGTACTCGCGTGCCAGCTGGGTCTTGCCGACGCCGCCCAGCCCGTGCAGCACCAGGGGCAGTCGCTGTCCGGCGGCGACGGCCACGAACTGGCTGCGCACCTGCTCCAGGATCGGCGAGCGGCCGGTGAAGAACGGGTAGCGGGGCTGGACGTTGGACACACTGGTGCTGGTGTTCGGGAACCGTGCGCCGTGCGGGCGACCGGCCGTCTGGGACGAGCCGGGCCGGCCCAGACCGGTGAGCAGCCCGGTTGTCGCCGTCTCCTCGTCCAGCCGGGCCAGATCGATGGTGGCGCCCCGGCTCGCGTACGGGATCTGCTGGACGTCCCCGACCCGCAGAGCGACCGGTTGGTGCTTCTGCGAACCGCCGAAGTGCACGGTGGCATCCCAGGCCGCCATGGCCGTGCGGGAGTTGAGGAAGGCGGGGGAGACCACGGCGAGTACCCGGTGCGAGCCGCCGGAGACGGCCTCGCCACCGACCTCCAGGGTCGTCATCGCCCGCACATCCTGCGAGGCCACCTCGAACCGGGCCTCGCGCAGCACCATTTCCAGCCAGTCCACCCACATCCGGTCCTCGGAGACGTACTGCAGCAGCAGTTTCGAGGGGGGCAGCGGACGGCGCCGGGTGTACGCCGAGACGTACTGGTTGCGCTTGACCTCGTTGATGGTCGGCAGGCCGGTCACCCGGCCCGCGGTGATGACCGAGGTCAGCCGTTCGCAGGCGGTCAGCATGGAGCTGGCGACCTTGGGCGGGTCGCCGAAGGGGGCGAGGATCTCCTCGTAGGCGTAGTAGGGGCGGTAGGGGATCTCCACCGACCCCCAGTAGGCGGTGAGTTCATCGGGGGCCAGGCCGCTCGGCAGGCCGTCGAAACGCTCGCGGGCGAGGGCCCGTCCCGCGTCGACCTTGTCCTTCTCGCCGTCGTCGATGCGCATGGCGACCGGGAGGATGCGGATCCCCTTGTCGCCGTAGCGCTCCTCGATGTCCCGGGCGACCGAGGCGGCGCCCTCGATGCTCTGGTCGCTGAGGGTGTAGCAGACCACCAGGGTGCTGGGCATCTGCACGGTGCAGATGTCGGCGAGGTCGCTGTGGCCGGTCCGGCTGTCGATCAGCGTGAAGTCGTAGTAGCGCTCCATGTCCGCGCGCATCGCGTCGAAGAACTGGCCGCCGCCGTAGCTGCCGTAGAAGAGGTCCCAGTCCATGTTGCCGACGATCGGGTAGTCGCGGTGACGCATCCCGGCCGACAGGAAGTCCAGGCTGCCGGGGTTCGGGAAGGGCCAGTCCAGGGAGATGGCGTGCGGCCGGACGCGGGCGTAGCGGCGGTGCCAGTCGGGCTCGCGGTCGGGAAGGTCGCGCAGGGCCTCGCGGCGGTACTCGTCGATCAGGTTGATCAGGCCGGGGGTGGCCCGCAGTAAGGAGGGTTTCAGGAACGGGTGGAAGAAGCGGTGCAGTCCCGGCGCCTCCAGGTCCCAGTCGACGGCCAGTACGCGATATCCGTTGGCTGCCAAGATCCAGGCCACGTTGGCGAGTGCCATCGTCCGGCCGGTCCCACCCTTGTAGGAGTAGAAGGTGATCACTGAGCCCTTGCGGTCCTCGGTCATGGAGCCCTCCGCTGTCTCGGCCTTGCTCGTCCCTCGTGCCGTCCCTGTGCTGTGCTGTCGCGGTCCGCAGGTGCTCCGGGCTCTCGCCTAGACGGAGTACCCCTGCCTGGTCAGCCGCGGAGGATCCGCCGACGGCCCCGTCGGCGGATAGGTCGGCGCGTGGGCCTCGTAGTAGCTGACGGCCTGTCGTACGGCTTTCTGCAGTTCGACCGCGAAGGTCTCCAGGGTGCGGATGCCGCTGCCCGCGGAGCGGTGCCCCGAGCCCGCGGTCTGGCGCGAGGCGAGCACCCGGTCGGTGAGCTCCTGCAACTGCCGGTCCCGCTCCGGAGGGATCGCGTCGTCCTTGTGCTGGGGGATCATCACGCTGATCCAGGGGCGCTGCTGGGCGGCCAGCTGGGCCATCAACTCCGTGAGGTGGGGGGAGTCCAGCGCCCACCGGTCGAGCAGCAGCAGGGCGGGCGCGGCGGGCGGGCCGGGGGCCAGGAGGCGGTCGGCCTCGTTCTCGAAGTCGCTGACGGTGACGCGGAAGTTCATGGCCTTGACGAGGTCCACGGCGTGCTCCACGAGCGGACGGGTCGACACCGGGTAGTACGGGTTCCACTCGGTCGGAGTGTCCCCGTAGTAGTCGGGCACCCGGCCCGGCGGCAGGTCCGAGCGGTAGCGGGCCATCACCGTGACGTGGAACTCGGGAGGGTGCGCGGCCTCGCCGAACGCGCTGGGCAGTGACTCGTAGTCCCGGTAGTTCTGCCCCTCCTCCAGGTCGACGGCCCTGCTCGCCCGCACGATCCGCTGTGCCAGCCGGTAGACGGCGCGTTCGTACTGGTCCTGGAGATAGGTGAGCTTGGTCAGTCCGTAGAATCCCTCCGCCGCGTAGTCCTCCCCGAAGTCCGCGTGATGGAACTGCAGATCCCTCGCCACCTGCGGCAGTTGGGCGAGTTCCACGGGCACCCATAACGCGGGGACGATGGCGCTTTCCCGGGAATCCCCGCGCCGTGCCCGGCGGTAGATCTCCCGTTGGGAGAACGCCCACCACTCCCGCCCGCACTGTTCACTGATGAAGTACCGCGGCGAATAGAGCGGAACGAACACCTGGCATCGGGCCAGGTTCTGCGACAACTCGTCCGTCCACCGCGTTCCCAGTGCGATTCCCTGGTCCAGAAATCCGGCACTCGCTCCCATCGGCAATGACGTCATCTCCAGGATGTGAGCGCACAGGCCGTCGTACAGCTTTTTCACCCAGGCGTTCGGGCCGGCGACGTCCGAGTCGTTCCGCGGTGTGTGCGCGTAGCTCAGGAAGAAGTACGGCCGTCTGTTCCTGGGGTCCTCTGCGTCCACTCGCACGAATACCCCCCGATATGCCGCCGACGGAGCTTCAGTGTAGGAACCACCGCTCATCCGGGGAACGGTGCGGTGAATGCTCCGGCCGCGGCGAGGCCCGGTGCGGCCACGGCGCCCTCAGGACGCCGTGCTCCGCCGGTGGTCGGCCGCCGCTCTGCGGGCCTCGGCCAGGGCATCGGGGCTCAGGGGGTCCGTCAGCCTGCTCGCGAGGGTCTCCCCCATGGCCGTCACGAACCGCTCGCCGAGCTCTGTCAGAGCCCTGGAAGCGGCCAGGGTGTCCACGGCCTCCGCGGTCTGCTCACGCCACCGGGCGAACTGCACCTCGGCGGCGCGCGCTTCGACGCCGTCCTCGGTCCGCCGGCGCGCGCGCCAGTGGTCGACGACGGCGATGTGTGCGTACGTCCCCTGGAGCAGCCCTTCCAGCGGGCGCGGATCGGGACGCCAGGGCGCGTAGAACAGCCGCTCGCAGGACGGATCGTAGAGGTCCGTCAGGTCGAGTACGGCGCCCAGCTTGACGTGCTGGAACTCGTGCACCAGCAGACAGGCAAGGGTTTCCGGCGTGCCGGGACGGGCGATCGCGACCGCACCGAAGGCGTCCCGGGCGGCCGAACTGACGTCGGCGCCGGAGGAGTTCTCCCGCAGGGGCGTGACGACACTCAGGCCCGCGGCGAGCCCGGGGGCGTAGGCGGGCAGTTCCCGCCGGATCCACTCCCATGCGCCGGCGAGCCCGCTGCGCCACTCCTCGGCCGCCGCATCGGACAGCCGCGCCGCCACGGGGTGGCCGTGGATGTCCCGCCAAGGGTCGGTGTCCTCCAACGCGACCGCCCAGCCGGGCATTTCGAACCGACGCCGGGCCTGCCACGCCTGCTGCGCACTGTGCTTGGGGCCGAGGACATGCTCGTGTCCCCCGACCCGCACGGTGAAGCCGTCGTCGCCGCTCCCGATGACGTGCGCCTCCTCGGCCCCGCCCACAGCCAGCGTCCCCAGAGTCGGCAGCCGCAGGATCCCTGAGTCGGTGGGGACGGTCACCGCGCCCACCCGGCCGGCCCGCAGCAGCGTCGCGGCGGCGAGCTCCGCCACCCCGCGCATCGCGATCCGGCCGGCCTCCTCGTCGCCGCGCAACGACCGCTGCGCCCAGGGCCGCAGGTAGGGGTGGGCCAGCACCGCGTCCACCGACGCGGGCGCCTCGGCGTCGAGGGCCGTCAGCGTGTCCCAGGCGGCGGTGCCGGCCGGGCTGTGCGGGGTCTCGTGCCAGACCGCGGCGAGGAGTTCGCGGTTGACGGTGAGTTCGTGCCGGGCCAGCAGCGCGACGGCGTCGGAGCCTCCGAAACCGGAGGCGAGTTCGTCGAGGTGCACGTCGTCCAGGAGGGGCTGTGGCATGGGCGTCCTCGGGGCTTCCCGGTCGCGGATCCCGGTGATGAGCTGCTTCAGGTCGGCGCAGAACACGGACGGGTTCATGAATCCGCCCGAGCGGCCTTCGGTCCGGTAGCGGTGCGCGTAAAGCCCCCCGCCGCACGAACGGACGACCGGACAGGCACGGCAGGTGTCGCAGAGCCCGTCCAGGCCCTGTTGCCGGGCCACGATGCCGGGGTGTGCCGCCATCTCGTCCAGCGAGTTGGCGACGACGCTCATTCCGGTGGCGGGCGCGCCGTCGTAGGCGGTCTTCAGGGAGTCGGCCTGTTCGAGCGAGCCGTCGGTCTCGATGACGGCCAGCTCCACGGGGGCCAGCCCGAGGGACTCGGTGAGGCTGCCCGACCCGCGCAGAGTGCGCAGTACGGAGTCGAGGACCCGCACGTCCATGGGTCTGCCCGCGGCGGTCCAGCGGTCGTGGACGCTCAGCAGCCAGTCGCCGTACTCCGTGCCGGAGGGGCGGTCGGCCGGGCGCGGTGGGGGTTCGTCCCAGGTGGCGTGCGGCAGCAGGAAGTCGATGCGGGGCGGCGCGAGTTCGGCCAGGGCGTCGTACCCGGTGCCGGGGTCGTTGCGCAGGTCGATCGTGCACAGGAGACCGGCGAAGAGGTGCCGGTAGCGCTCCTGGTTGAGCAGGGCGATCGCGCGGAGGACCTGGGCGTGGCTGCTGCGGCCGTTGCGGTAGCGGCGGTGCAGGTCGTTGGCGGCGCGGTCGCCGTCGAGCGAGATGCCGACTTTGATGTCGAGCTCCGCGAACAGCTCGCAGAATTTTTCGTCGAGCGTGACGCCATTGGTGTGGATGCGCAGGTCGAGGGCGCAGATGTCGGCGAGGGCGGTGCGTAAGCCCTCCGCCGCCCGACGCAGTTTCGCCGGGCCCGCGAGGAGGGGCTCCCCGCCGTGCAGAACGACGTGGACGGTGTCGAGCCGATGGGTGCGGGCGTGCTCGGCGATGCGCTTGGCCGTGAGGTCCAGCACCGCACCGGAGATCACCTTGGGGCGGCCTCGCCAGCTCTGGTCCGCGTGTTCGAACACATAGCAGTGATCGCACGCCAGATCACAGCGGCTGTGCATCTTCAGTACGAACTGGCTCAG
This sequence comes from Streptomyces sp. NPDC001617, assembly GCF_053596855.1. NCBI lineage: Bacteria > Bacillati > Actinomycetota > Actinomycetes > Kitasatosporales > Streptomycetaceae > Streptomyces > Streptomyces sp. NPDC001617. The sequence continues at coordinate 91,780 of NZ_JBSFHA010000019.1, read as the reverse complement.
TGGGTGCGGTGACGGATCCATGAGCCCACTGTTCGATTCTTGCCCGAGTCGGCGGCGGTCAGACGGCCGACTGGAACGCCGCTACGGAGACGCGTGCGGGTCCGCGCTCCGGTGCGCCGTGCGACACCACCCGGGTCAGAGCGCCGGACCTGAGGCCGTCCGCCCGGGCGGCGAGCCGTACCAGCGGCACCCGCTCGGGCCCGGTGGTCGACGGCTTCCCCGGCTCTTCGGCCGAGGCGTTGGTGGACGTGTTCATGGGTGAACCTTACGGATACCTGGAGCGCACCGCTTGGCGAACACGCTCGTGATTCGGGACGGCCTGGGGCAAGACGTTTGTCGGCAGCCATGAAACCACATGGCCGGAATGGATCGCGAGACACCAGGTCGGGGTCAACTTCGCTCCGGCGCACGGGAGTTGACATGCATGAACATCCCATACGAGCCTCTCGGTCCTGAGGGGGTGCGGGCGGCGGAAAGCGACTCGGGGGGTATGCACCTGGGAGGCCAAGAGGTACCCGACCAGTTCCACTGCCGACTGGATTTTCCCTGGATTTTACCTCCGGCCGGGGTTTGAGGACCGGAGCTTCACTCGAACGGGCTCGCTTTAAGGTTCCTCAGCATTCACAGCTCGTTGCCAGCCCGGCCCCACATCCCTGACGGCTGCCGTCCTTACGTTCCCGATCATGACGGGAAACCACAGGAGCACCTCCATCACCCGCCGCCGCGCCATCGCGGTGAGCGGCGGTACGGTCGCGGCCGGCGGGCTCGCGCTGGCCGGTTACCAGTCGGCGTTCGCCGACACGACCACCGACTCCGACGCGGACGCCACCGCGTCGGCGAGTTCGACCAGCGAGTGCATGACGCTGATGAGCAGCGTCACCGAGGGCCCCTACTACCTCGACGGCGCCCTGGTGCGGAAGGACATCACCGAGGGCAAGGCCGGCGTCCCGCTGACCCTGCGTCTGACCGTCGTCGACGCCACCGACGGCTGTACGCCGGTCAAGGGCGCCGCGGTCGAGATCTGGCACTGCGACGCCTGGGGCTACTACTCCGGCTACACCACCGCCAACCCCGGCGGCTCGGCCCCCGCGGAGAGCGAGGAAGGCGACTCCGCGAACGACCAGACCTATCTGCGTGGCTACCAGATCGCCAACGCCAACGGGGTCGTCAAGTTCGAGACGATCTTCCCGGGTTGGTACACCCCGCGCACCTGCCACATCCACGTGAAGGTGCACACGGGCGGCGAGAAGGAGGACGGCACCTACGAGGGCGGCAAGGTCAACTACACCGGCCAGCTGTTCTTCGACGACGACATCGCCGAGGAGATCTTCACCCTCGACCCGTACGCCAAGCACACCGGCAGCTACACCGTCCTCGCCGACGACATGGTGTACGACGGCGGCGGTGCCTCCAGCGGTCTGCTGACCCTCAAGGCCGTGCACAAGACGGACCCGTCCAAGGGCTACAAGGGCTTCCTGGCCCTGGGCATCGACCCGGACGCGGAGAACACGGGCGCGGGCAGCGGCGGCGGTGGCACCCCGCCGAGCGACGCACCGACGGGCACGCCGCCGAGCGACGCCCCGAGCGACAGCGCCACCCCTTCGGCCTCGGCCTCCTCGTAAGGTACGGCGATGAGCAGCCGCGAGGACGAGACGCTGGCGCAGGCCGCCGTGACCGCGCTCACCGGGCAGCTGGCCCTGGCCCCCAAGCCCGGCCTGCCCGACCCGCGCGACCTCGGCGCCCGTGCCCTGTGCAAGGACCACGACTCCCTGCGCTGGTCGGCCAAGGCGCTCGCGCCCGGCCTCGCGGCGATGGCCGCCGCCGCCCGCCGCACCGGTGAACCCACTCCGCAGCTGCGCGCGGAGCTGGGTGCCATCGGCCGGTCCACCGAGCACTCGGTGGGCCTCGCCGGCGGCGGACACCGTGGTGCCCTGTGTGTGCTCGGCTTCCTGGTCGCGGCGGCCGCGCTGGACCCCCGTGCGGGGTCCCAGGACGTGGCCTTCGCCGCCAAGAAGCTCGCCGCCTTCAACGACAAGGGCGCCCCGCGCCGCCCCTCCCGCGGCTCCTCGATCTCCGCGAAGTACGGCGCCGCCGGCGCCCGCGGCGAGGCCCGCGCCGGATTCCCGCACGTACGGCGGGCGTTCGACGCCCTCGCCGCCGCCCGCTCGGCCGGTGCCACGGAGGCACAGGCCCGGCTGGACGCCCTGCTCACCGTGATGTCGACGCTCCAGGACACGGAACTGCTGTACACGGCAGGGCCGTTGGGGCTGCGGCATGTGCAGGCGGGGGCGCGTGGGGTGCTGGAGGCGGGGGGTACGGCGACGGAGGCGGGCGGGGAGGCGCTGTCCGCCCTCGACGCCGATCTCCACGCGCGCGCATGGAGCCCACGGGGGAGTGCGGGACTGTTGGCGGGAGCGCTGTTCCTGGACTCGCTGCCGGTCAGCTCACGCGTACCGGCGACGGCCTGACGTCCTCGCCCACCCGGCCGGCGGCCCTGCGCGCCGCCGGCCCCATCGCATGCGACGCCCCGACGGGCGCCCCGCCCAGCACCAGCCACCCCAGCGGCCCTCATCCCACCAACAGCGAGGTCAGCACCGGCGGGCCGAGTGTCCGGGCCACGGTCACCCGGGTCCCGAAGTATCCCCGGTACTCGCCCACCCGGTCCCCCGGTGCCAGCTCGAACGACAGCTGCCGGGCGCCCGCCGACTGCCCCATCTCGGCGCCGACCTGAAGCACGGCACCGACCGCCAGGACACCCACCGCCGCCCACGGCGAGGTCCCCCCTGTCACTGCTCCGATTCAGCCGCCGTCGAGCACCTTCCCGAGCACCTCCAGCGCCTCCGGATACACCCGCTCCCGAGGCGTCCCGTACCCCACGACCAGCCCCTGCGGCCGTCCCTCACCCGGCGCATGCCAGTGATCGCCGAGCCGTCCCAGCGCCAGCCCCTCCGCCTCGGCCCGCTCCAGCACCTCCGCCTCGTCGGCGACCTCCACGAGCGCGTGCAGCCCGGCCGCTATCCCGCGCACCTCCCGCCCACCGCCGAGCCGATCGAGGAGCTGGTCCCGTCGTCTGCGGTATCGGAGGCGGCACGCGCGCACATGACGGTCGTACGCATGGCTGTCGATGAGCTCGGCGAGCGCCAGCTGGCCGATGGACTCGGTGTGGTGGTCGCTGTGCAGCTTGGCGTCGGCGACCGCGTCCACCAGGTGCGGAGGCAGCACCATCCAGCCGAGCCGCAGGGCGGGCCCGAGCGTCTTGGAGGCGGTCCCCAGGTAGACGACCTGCCCGGGTGCCATGCCCTGCAACGCCCCGACGGGCTGCCGGTCGTACCGGAACTCCCCGTCGTAGTCGTCCTCGACGATCAGCCCGCCACGCGCGCGTGCCCAGTCCGTCAACGCCCGTCGCCGCTCGGGACGCAGTGTCACGCCGGTCGGGTACTGGTGCGCGGGCGTGACGACGGCGGCCTCGCAGTCCCCCAACTCCTCGGCGCGCACGCCTCGTTCGTCCACCGGCGCCGGAACGACCCGCCCCCCGTTGCGTCGCACCACCTCCCGGTGGAACGCCAGCCCGGGGTCCTCCATCGCGATGTCCCCGCCGTCCAGCACCCGCGTGAGGAGCGCGAGCCCCTGCACATAGCCGGAGGTGATCACGATCCGCTCGGGCGGCGCGATGACACCACGCGCCCGCCCCAGATACCCCGAGAGCGCGGTCCTCAGCTCGATACGCCCTCGCGGATCCCCGTAGTCGTACGCCATCAGCGGCGCCGTGGCGATGGCCCGCCGCAGGGCCCGCAACCAGGCGGCCGCCGGAAACGCCCCCACATCAGGGCTCCCGGGCCGCAGATCAAAAAGCGGGGTACGCGCGTGTGCGGCGGCCTCCGGCGCCTCGGCGTCGACGGAGGGCAGAGAAGCGACCTGCGTGCCGGACCCCTGCCGAGCGGTGAGATACCCCTCGGCGACGAGCTGGTCGTAGGCGGCCTTGGCGGTCCCGCGCGAGACACCGAGTTCGGCGGCGAGTCGCCGGGTCGCAGGAAGCCGGGCCCCGGGCGCCAACCGCCCGTCCCGCACGGCATCCCGCAAGGCCCGTTCGAGCCCGATCCGCCGCCCGTCACCGGCGTCCGGCTCCAGATGCAGGTCGACTCCGACGCCACTCCAGAACTCGTCCACTGATCAACCCCCCTGATGGGAACGCGCCCCACAGGGGCGCGGGACTGTGTCGATTTCGCGGCTCCGCCGCGCGGGCGCGACCGGCCCACGACCACCCGCAGGCGGCACACCAATGGCCGGGCACCCAACTCGTACCCGGCCATCCATCCGACCTCAGCCCTTGAGCGAAGCCATCCAGCTCTCGACCTCATCGGCCCGCCTGGGCAACCCGGCGCTGAGATTCCGGTTCCCCTCGGCCGTCACCAGGATGTCGTCCTCGATCCGGACGCCGATCCCCCGGTACTCCTCCGGGACGGTCAAGTCGTCGGCCTGGAAGTACAGCCCCGGCTCCACGGTCAGAACCATTCCCGGCTCCAACGTGCCGTCGACATAGGACTCCACTCGCGCGGCAGCGCAGTCGTGCACGTCCATCCCGAGCATGTGCCCGGTCCCGTGCAGGGTCCACCGCCGCTGCAGCCCCAGCTCCAGCACGCGCTCGACCGGCCCCTCGACCAGCCCCCACTCGACCAGCCGCTCGGTCAGCACGCGCTGCGCCGCGTCGTGGAAGTCCCGGTACTTGCCGCCGGGCTGCACGGCCGCGATACCGGCCTCCTGGGCGTCGTAGACGGCGTCGTAGACCCGCTTCTGGACCTCGCTGAACCGCCCGTTGATCGGCAGCGTGCGCGTGACGTCGGCGGTGTAGTACGTGTGCGTCTCGACGCCCGCGTCCAGCAGGAGCAGGTCACCGGAGCGCACGGGTCCGTCGTTGCGCACCCAGTGCAGTGTGCACGCGTGCGGTCCGGCCGCGGCGATCGTGCCGTAGCCGACGTCGTTGCCCTCCACGCGTGCGCGAAGGAAGAACGTCCCCTCGATGTAGCGCTCGGAGGTCGCCTCGGCCTTGTCGAGGACCTTCACGACGTCCTCGAAGCCGCGCACCGTCGAGTCGACGGCCTTCTGCAGCTCGCCGATCTCGAACTCGTCCTTCAGCAGCCGCGCCTCGGAGAGGAAGACCCGCAGCTCCTCGTCCCGCTCGGCGGTGACCTTGTCCGTCAGGGCCGCCTCGATCCCGGCGTCGTGCCCGCGCACGACCCGCACCGGACCGGTCGCCTCGCGCAGCGCGTCGGCCAGTTCGCGCACGTCGGACGCGGGGATGCCGTACAGCTTCTGCGCCTCGGTGAGCGAGTGCCGGCGGCCGACCCACAGCTCGCCCTGGCCGGAGAGCCAGAACTCGCCGTTCTCGCGGTCGGAGCGCGGCAGGAGGTAGATCGTCTCCTTGTGGCCGTCCGCGGTCGGCTCCAGGACCAGGACGCCGTCCTCGGTCTGGTTGCCGGTCAGGTACGCGTACTCGACCGAAGCCCGGAAGGGGTAGTCGGTGTCGTTCGAGCGGGTCTTGAGATGACCCGCGGGGATCACCAGGCGCTCGCCCGGGAAGCGCGCGGAGAGCGCGGCACGGCGCGCCGCGGTCTCGGCGGCCTGGGCGATCGGCTGCAGGTCGTGCAGCTCCGTGTCGGCCCAGCCGGACTTCATGCTGTCGGCCAGCTCGTCGGACACGCCCGGGTACAGGCCGTTCTTGCGCTGCTTGATCGGCTCTTCCGTCTCCTCCGGGCCCGCCGCGGTAGCAGCATTGGACTCGGCCGGTGTGAGCTCGTCGGCCACGGTCATCCTCCTCGATACGGCACTGGACCCCCTCCATCGTACGGTCGTACGGAAGGGGGCCCAGGGCCGGAAGACCTGTTACCGACGGCAGCGGCGCGCACACGCGAACACGCGCCCCACCTCACTCGAAACGCGCTGCCAGGAGTACGACGTCCTCCGCGCTGTCCGCCGCGTCCCGCCCGTCCGGCAGCATCGTCCGCAGCACATGGTCGGCGATCGCGTCCGGGTCGCCCCGCAGCGCCTTGGGGACGCCGGCGGCGGCCGCGTGCAGGCGGGCGAAGGCGCGGTCCGTCGGGTCGCCGGTGCGGTGCAGCAGGCCGTCGGTGTAGAGCAGGGCCGTCTCGCCGGGCTCCACCTGGAACTCCACACTGGGCGCCTCCCAGCAGGCGAGCATGCCGAGCGGCGCGGAGACGGAGGTCTCCACGAACTCGGTGCGCCGCTCGCCGACAAGGAGCGGCGGGCAGTGGCCGGCGCCGGCCAGGGTGATCTTGCGCAGCGCGGGTTCGCAGTAGGCGAACAGGGCGGTGGCGGAGCGGGCGGGTTCGGTCAGGCGCAGGAGCAGTTCCAGGTCGGACAGGACCGCCACCGGGTCCTCGCCCTCCATCACGGCGTACGCGCGCAGAGACGCCCTCAGCCGGCCCATCGCGGCGACCGCGCTCGGGCCGGAACCGGTCACCGAGCCGACCGCGAGGCCGAGGGCCGCGTCCGGCAGGGGCAGCGCGTCGTACCAGTCGCCGCCCCCGCGCGGGCCGGTGCGATGGCGGGCGGCGAGCTGGACTCCGGCGACGCGGGGGAGCCGGGACGGAAGCAACTCCTCGGCCATCGTCGCCATGCACGCGCGCGTGCGCTCGACCTCGACCAGCCGGGCCAGGTGCTCGCCGGCGTAGCGCGCGTACAGGCCGACGAGGTGGCGCCGGCGCTCGTCCGGCTCGGCGGGCTCGTCGTACAGCCAGACGGCGGCGCCGATACGGCCCCCGCCCTCGACGGACAGGGGGAGGGCGTAGCAGGCGGCGTAGCCGAGGCGGGCGGCCACCTCGCGGTGGCGCGGGTCGAGGCCGTCCTCGGCGAGCAGGTCGGGCTGGGCGATCCCGCCGTCGGCGCCCGGGAGTCCGTCGAGGATGCGGCCGTAGGACATCGCGCTGCGCGGCACGGTCTCGATGTGCCCGAGATCTGCCCGGGCGAGGCCCAGGCCGATCGTGGTGTCCGGTCCGAGGCCGTCGCCCGGTTCCAGTACGACGAGACCGCGCCGGGCGCCCACCAGGGCGGCTCCGGCGCGCAGGAGTTCGGTCAGTGCGTCCTGGAGTGCGTCCGTGCGGGTCAGGCGTTCTGTGAGTTCGTGGAGGGTCGTCAGGTCCGAGACCCAGCCGGCGAGACGGTCCTGGAGGAGCGCCCCCGGAGCGTTCGGCGGGGGGACCGGTGAGGTGGCCGAGGTGGCGGGCGCGGGCGCGACAGTGTGTGCGGGCGAGGGAACCGTTGAATCGATTCCAGCCACTTTCGGAGGGTGAGGGGCGTTCATGGTGTCCGGCTTTCCGACCGGTGCGTATTGCTCAAAAGCATCGCAAACCCCCATGTCATTCTGCGCCGCTAGCAGTGTCTCCACATGTACACGCACTCGTGAGGGGATGTCCAGCATTGTCCTGCAGGGATTCCTGGTGTCCATGGGCAAGCAGTGCAAGCCGGACCTAAAAGCAAAGTTGGCCTAAAACTGCCTCGGGTAACGGGGTATTGCGGTCGACTGGCCTTGCTCCACAGAGCGTCACACCGGTCGTGATGGGTACGTACTCGGAGAAGGCCAGGGGTGGTTGACAGCCACCCGGAACCTGGTGACCGACCCGGGCGTCTTAGCCACCGACGACCGAGCCCCATCCTCCCGTGGCGGAGGCGAAGCGAAATACGCGAGACGGCAAACGCCAGACTTCGCCACCCCACGCCACGCCCATGCTTTTGATAGACGCAGTATGGGTGGCGAGGCTGCCACGGAAGCAGCCAATGTTCGGCCCATAGGGGTTCCCCTTGCCTCCAGCAGGGGTGTGATGCGCCAACAGGTACGCACAGTGAAGTGATCGACACATGTTGTGATGTGGCCCCCACGGTGTTGCCAGCGGTGCAACGGAAAGGAACGAGCGCTCATGCGCGAGATCCTCGGAAGGCGACGCAGGCTCCTGTCCCAGCGCAGCGACGGAAGGCCTGAGTTGATCAGCGCGGCCCTGACCTACGCGACGGAATGGCAGTGGCCCGTGCTCCCGGGTGTGGCGGCGGACCCGCAGGGACGTTCCCGCTGCGGCTGCCCCGACCCGGAGTGCACGGTGCCCGGCGCGCATCCCTTCGACCCCGGCCTGCTCGCGGCCACCACCGACGAGCGCATGGTGCGCTGGTGGTGGACCAACCGACCCGCCGCGCCGATCGTGCTGGCCACCGGCGGCAACGCGCCCTGCGCGGTCAGCCTGCCGGCCCTCGCCGCCGCGCACGCCCTGACCGCCCTCGACCGCATGGGCATGCGGGTCGGGCCGGTGATCGCCTCGCCCAGCCGCTGGGCGATCCTCGTGAAGCCGTACTCCATGGAGCAGTTGGGCGAGCTCCTGTACGCCAAGGACTTCGTCCCCGGCTCCCTCCGCTTCCACGGCGAGGGCGGCTACCTGGCCCTGCCCCCGTCGGAGACCGGCGAGGGCGAGATCCGCTGGGAGCGCGCTCCGCTTCCCGGCTCCGCCTCTCCCTGGGTCCCCGACGTCGAGCCCGTGGCCGACGCCGCCGTAGAGGCCCTCACTCGTACGGGTGTGAGCGCGCCCGAGTTGTAGGGGTGTCGGGCGCGCGCGGGGCGGCACGCACGCGCGTGGTCGTTATCTTCCGCTTCATGCTGCGTAATTCTGGGGGGCACTGCACCTCACAGCCGCCCCGCGGCGGGCCAGACCCCCGAAAGATTCGTTTGCTCGCCCTCGCGGGCGTCGTGGCGTGCGCGGTCGCGCTGCCGCTGGCCGTGGCGTCCGCGGGACCGGCGGGCGACAAGGGCAGTGCCGTCGTACGGGCCCCCGCGCGCGAGGCCGTACGTTCCTCCCCGTCGTCCGGCGACGCGAAGGAACCCTCCGCCGCACCCAGCGGCTCTCCGCTGCTGCTCGGCCTGGGTCTGGCCACCGCCGCCCGCTGCGGCCCCGAACTCACCTCCCCCGACGGCGTCGAGGCGCAGACCTGTGTGCTCACCCAGGGCGAGGACACCTGGGCACGCACCTACTACCGCAACATGACCGGCGACGCCCTGGACTCCGTACTGAGCCTCATGGGGCCCGCGGGGCGCACCGTGCAGATGAACTGCGCCGTGGGTGCCGAGGACGAGCCGGGGATGTGCGAGACACCCCGTGAGCGCAGTCGGGGCGGGCTCGACGCCTACACGGCGGTCTCGGAGTTCGCGGCGAAGGCGGCGAGCGGGCCGTTGCTGCTGCGCTCGGGGAGCAACTCCGAGGTGACGCCCGGGAGTTGACAGAGGGACGCGCCCCGTAAAGGAACCGCGGGCATGAAAAGACCCGGTTGCTGGCGACGGGGGATGCACCAGCAACCGGGCTACTGGAACGGTAACAAGAGATCGGCTGTTCGCAAATTCGATCTGGGGTTTCAAGTCACGGATTCTCTTGAATCAAGCGGGACTTGTGAGCCGACCGGCCGATTCCGAACGGCCGGATGCGGCTGACCGACCGGTCAGCCGCACCGGGTCTCGTCACGGTCTGTCAACTGAGCGTGACCTGCCGGTTGGTGAGGCCTCCGCGCGCGCGGCGCTCGTCGGCGGTCAGCGGCGCGTCCGAGGCGAGGGCGCCGGCGAGGCGCTCGGCGAACTCGGCGGCCGGCTTCTCGATGTCCTCGGCGGTGACTCCCCTCGGCAGGTCCCAGACCGGCACGGTGAGCCCGTGAGCGCGGAAGGAACCCACGAGGCGGGTGCCGTCACCCAGGTTGGACCCGCCCGCCGCGTGCAGTCGCGCGAGGGCGTCCAGAAGCTGCTCCTCCGCGTGCGGCATGACCCAGCGCAGGTGGTTCTTGTCCGGGGTCTCGCACCAGTACGCCGCGTCCACGCCCGTCAGCTTCACGGTCGGGATCGCCGCGGCGTTCGCCCGCTCCAGGGAGGCGGCCACCTCAGGCGTCGCGTTCTCCGCGTCCGGTACCCAGAACTCGAAGCCCTCGTGCACAACTGGCTCGAACGCGCCTTCGGGATCCAGCAGATCCTGCAGCCGGGGCCCGTCCCCCGGGGCTCGTCGGCCCTCGACCGGCGTGCCCGGCTCGGCGGTCAGCGCGCGCTGGAGGGTGTCGGCGAGGTCGCGGCTGATGTCGCCGGACGCCGTGTCGTTCTGCAGGCCCAGGAGCACCGAGCCGTCGTCGCGGCGCAGGGCCGGCCAGGCCATCGGCAGCACGGTCGCGAGCGTGACCGACGGGACGCCCTCCGGGAGGCCGCTCTTCAGGGTCAGCTCGACGGTGGCCGCCGGCACCAGCTCGCGCAGCGCCACCCAGTCGCACTCGCCGGCGAGCCCCTCGAAGGGCCGGTGCACCAGCTCGGTGGCCGCCTGCGCGGCGGCCCGCCCGTGGCAGGCCTTGTAGCGTCGCCCACTGCCACAGGGGCAGGGCTCACGCGCGCCGACGACCGGGACCTCTCCGTCGGTGATCTGGGGTTGCTTGGCCTTGGTCTGGGGGCGCTTCTTGGCCATCGTGGGTCTCCCGGTTACGGCTCGTCTCGTACGGCGGGAGCCTAGCCGTTCGTGCCATGAGCGACGGGACCCTGTGGACAACCCACCGCGGGCCTAGTCCAGGTTGTCGAAAGCGTCCCCGAAGTCCATGCGCGGCATCGCCGGAATCCGGGAGACCGTCGACGCCGTGACGCGCGTAGCGAAGTCGTCCCGACGGCGCCCCGCATCCGGATCATGAACGTCCTCGTGGACCACGACCCACACGGTCACCTCGCCGCGCGCGTCGTCCCGTACACCCCAGTCGTCGGCCAGCGCGGTGATGATGTTCAGCCCGCGTCCGCCGTGCGCGGTGACCGAGGGGGTCGCCGGAGCAGGCCGGGTGGGACCGCCGCCGTCCGTGACCTCCACCGTGAGCCGGCCGCCGCGGTCCACGCGCCACGCGGCCCGGACGTCACCGTCACCGGCGAGGGCGTCGCCCAGCGGCCGGCCGTGCTTGCACGCATTGCTCAAGAGTTCGGAAAGAATGAGTACGGCATCGTCGATGACCGCTTCCGACACACCGCCGCTGCGCAACTGCTCGCGCATACGGTGTCTCGCCTTCCCCACGCCCGCAGGGCCATGGGGTACGGCCATGCTCGACGACGTGGGCACCTCCTGTGCCACCACCAACGCCACCCCCGAGACCTCCTTTGCCCCACGCCACGGTGTGGATGCCCCATTGGCCTGTACCGGAAACCGGCCAATCCGTGTGCGGTGACGCATTCGCAACGATCGAACACGGACCGAACGCGCCGGAGCACTCCCTGTAGTCGAGTGGCTTGAATTCGACGGTGTCCGGAAAGGGAGAATGGTGCCTATGGGGTCGAAGGGTCAAGAGTTCTTCACAGGTCTTTACCAGTGGCACACCTGTCAGCGGCCCAGTCGGCGCAGCACCGCGCGCGGGCGGTTGGTGATGATGGCGTCCACCCCCAGGTCGACGCAGAGATCCACGTCCTCCGGTTCGTTCACGGTCCACACGTGCACCTGGTGGCCGGCCTGCTTGAGCCGCTCGATGTACGCAGGGTGGTTGCGCAGGATCCGGATCGACGGGCCCGCGATCCGGACACCCGCCGGCAGCCGTCCGTCGCGCAGCCGCGGCGAGAGGAACTGCAGCAGGTAGACCGTCGGCAGTGTCGGCGACGCGGCACGCACGCGATGGAGCGAGCGGGCGGAGAAGCTCATCACCCGCACGGGAGAATCGCCGGCGGACGTGGGGGCGTCCAGCCCGAACCGCTTCAGCAGCACCAGCAGCCGCTCCTCCACCTGCCCCGCCCAGCGCGTCGGATGCTTGGTCTCGATGGCCAGTTCCACCCGCCGTCCCGCGTCCGCGACGAGCTCCAGCAGTCGCTCCAGGGTGAGTACGGAGGTGTGCTCCGGACCCTCGGGGAGGTACTCCCAGTCCGGCTCCTCGTCGCGTGTCCGGAAGAGCTCGCGCGTCTTGCGGGAACCGAAGTCCAGGGTGGCGAGCTCGGCGAGCTCCAGCGCCGAGACCGCGCCGCGGCCGTTGGACGTACGGTTGACGCGTCGGTCGTGGACGCAGACGAGGTGGCCGTCCGCGGTCAGGCGTACATCGCACTCGAGGGCGTCCGCACCGTCCTCGATCGCCTTCGTGTACGCGGCCAGGGTGTGCTCCGGGGCCTCTTCGGAGGCTCCTCGGTGGGCGACGACTTGGATCGTGTGCTGCCGTGCGTGGGTCACCGCGTCATGGTGCCACCGAGAAGGGGTAGTCGTGCGGTCGAGGGAGCAGAGATTGCACCCCTTTTGCGTGACATGCCCTATATAAGGAATGCCCGCACACCCACAGGCACCGCTTATGGTGCCCTGACGGCCCATGGGAAAAGCTGTCGGCATACAAAAGGACATGCACAGCTGCAGCGCGCCGGACCGTCGACAATCGTGAACGGGCGTGACCGAGTGCGACCGAGAACAACAGCCGTGGATCGAGGAGAGAAGCTGTGAGCACCGAGAACGAGGGCACCGCGGTACCCCCGGCCCCGTCTGCACCCCCCGTGCCGGTGGACGCTCCCGCTCCCTCGGCACCCGCCGCCTCCGAGGGGAGCGACCGTACGGCCCCGCTCCCGCCGGTGCCTCCGAGCGCCCCCGGCGCGCCGGAGCAGGACGTGCTGCACAACGGCTACGCGCCCGCGTACGCGTCGGCGGAATCCGGCGGCGCCCACCAGGGCGGCGCTCACCAGGGCCCCGGCGGTTCGGCCCCGGACGCCTCCTGGCCGCCCCCGCCGCCCGCGACCCCCTCGTACGCCGACGGCGGCGCCGGTGGCGGCGGAGGCTGGGGCTCCTCCTACGAGCAGCCCGCGCCCAAGCCCAAGTCCGGCCGCGGCGGCCTCGTCGCCGCGATCCTGGTGGCCGCGCTGGTCGCCGGCGGCCTGGGCGGCGGTCTCGGCTACACGCTGGCCAAGAACAACGACGACAACTCCGGCTCCACCACGGTCTCGTCGTCCACCAGCGGCGGCGCCGTCAAGCGCGACGCGGGCACGGTCGCGGGCGTGGCCGCGCAGGCGCTGCCCAGCACGGTCACCATCGAGGCCGAGTCGAACAGCGGCGAGGGCGGCACCGGCACCGGGTTCGTGTTCGACACCCAGGGCCACATCGTCACCAACAACCACGTCGTCGCGGACGCCCTCAACGGCGGCAAGCTGACGGCCACCTTCCCGAACGGCAAGAAGTACGACGCCGAGGTCGTCGGCCACGCGCAGGGCTACGACGTCGCGGTCATCAAGCTCAAGAACCCCCCGTCCGACCTCAAGCCCCTGACCCTCGGGGACTCCGACAAGGTGGCGGTGGGCGACTCCACGATCGCGATCGGCGCCCCCTTCGGTCTGTCCAACACCGTCACGACGGGCATCATCAGCGCCAAGAACCGCCCTGTGGCCTCCAGCGACGGCAGCGGCTCCAACGCGTCCTACATGAGCGCCCTCCAGACGGACGCCTCGATCAACCCGGGCAACTCGGGAGGCCCCCTCCTCGACGCCCAGGGCAACGTGATCGGCATCAACTCGGCGATCCAGTCCACCAGCAGCGGCGGCCTGGGCGGCACCAGCCAGTCCGGCTCGATCGGCCTCGGCTTCGCCATCCCGATCAACCAGGCCAAGTATGTCGCCCAGCAGCTGATCAAGACCGGCAAGCCGGTCTACGCGAAGATCGGCGCCTCCGTCTCCCTGGAGGACTCCACGGGCGGCGCGAAGATCACCGAACAGGGCTCCGGCGGCGCCTCGGCGGTCGAGTCCGGCGGCCCCGCCGCGAAGGCCGGCCTCAAGCCCGGCGACGTCATCACCAAGCTCGACGACAACGTGATCGACTCCGGCCCCACCCTGATCGGCGAGATCTGGACCCACAAGCCCGGCGACAAGGTCACGATCACCTACGAACGCGGCGGCAAGACCCACACGGTCGAGCTCACCCTCGGCTCCCGAGTCGGCGACAGCTGACCCCCCGCACCCACGCGCGCGTACCTCCCCGGTTCAGCGACAACTGACCCACACGCGCGCGTGCCGACCCGTTACCCTTGTCCCCGCGCCGTCGATCACCGACGACGCGGGGAGGCGTGCCCGAGCGGCCTAAGGGAACGGTCTTGAAAACCGTCGTGGCAGCGATGTCACCGTGGGTTCAAATCCCACCGCCTCCGCCGCAGGTCAGAAGCTTGCAGGTCAGAAGGGGTGCCACTCTCCGGAGCGGCACCCCTTCTGCATGCACCCTGTCTCACCCTGATCCGGCGGTATCCCACCTCTGACCAGTGCGTGCGGCCAACCTGCGGCCAGGATTCACGCGCCCTCGGCGTCCCCCTCGTGCTCCGCCAACCCCTGCTCGATCAGCGCGTTCATCTTGGCTTCCTCGCCGTCCAGCACCTTGGCGTAGTAGCGCTGGAGAACGGCGACGCTCTGCCCCGCCCGTCGGGCGGTCTCGGCGAGGCTCACCCCGGAGCGGAGCCAGAACGACACACAGGCGTGCCGCAGGTCGTACGGGATAGCTGCCAGCGGAGAGGCCACCTGCGCCGGGGTAAGCGCTTTGCGACGGGCTTCCTTCCACACGGCGCCGTACTCCTGCGACCGGACCGGACCGCCGCGTACCGCGCTGAACAGCCGACCTTCCGACGTGGTCCCGAATGCTTCGAGGTGTGTCCGCAGTATGGCGACCAGAACGGGCGGAATCGGCACGGGCCGGACCGCGCGGCGTGCCCGGTGTTTAAGCTGCCGTTCCTCGTACGGCTTGCCGTCATCCGTCCATGCCGAGCCAACCTGCGGTCGGGCGCCGGCGAGCATGAGCCGACCCCATCCCTCCTTGGGTAGTTCGCACTGGTCAGCGCTCAGCATGGACACCTCTTCCGGGCGCATCGCGGCGTAGTAGATGCACGCGAAGAACGCGACCAGATGAGCACCGCGCGGCCCCTGCGCACGGACCGCATCCAGCAGCGCCCGTGCCTGTGCCGGCGTGGCGACGCTCCGTACGTCCAGTTCCTCCACTGCCTTGGGCGTCTCCCAGTGCACCCGGAGCAGGGGGTTGCCGGGCAGCAACTCGTTTTCGACGGCCAGGCGCAGGCAGTTGCTTAGCACCGCACGGCGCCGCCTGAACGTGTTCGCGGCGGCGGACTTCCCGTCCTGGCGCTTGGCCAGGTGTTCCAGCACCGTGCGCATGCGCTTTGCGCTGTCGAGGTCGACCACGGCGGGAGCGTTCCGTGCCACCCACTCCAGCGCCTTGGCCTCCGCTTCCGGTACCTCGTGATCGTGGCGGCCGGCGTTGAAGGCCCACTGGTAGAGGGAACGGCGCAAGAGGTTGTCTTCGGGGCGTCCCTTGCCGGCCGGGCACAGGGCCATGGTGGCGATGGTGAGGCTTTCCGCGATGCTCGCCCGGTGCTTTGCCGCCGCAGTCGGCCACTTCCGCGCGGCGTGCGCACGAGCGTGGGTGTACCAGCTCGTACGGTTCCGCTCGCGCACTTCCGACACGGGGAGGCCTGTCTCTGTGTCGAACGGTTCACCTTTGCGGGTCGCGGTCAGTAACTCTGCCCGGCGGGCGTCCGCGAGTGTCTTGGTTGCGAACTTCTCCTGATGCTCCGTCCCGTCCACTTGCCAGCGAAGTTGGAACGGGGCGGCCTTACTGGGGCGCTTGCGGATGTTCCAGACGCGCACGTCATAGCTGTGCATTGGTCTCCTCATGAAAGAGGGACCCCGCTGTGTAGCGGGGTCCCTCGGCGGCGGACGTTCAGGCGCTCATCTCGTGTTTCGCCCACCAGGCATCCAGGTCACTGCGTCGGCAACGGAGCTGGCCGTTGGGCAGTTTGATGAGCTTGGGAGCCTTGCCACGGGCGCGCATGCGGTAGAACGCGGCGCGACTCATCTTGATCTCTTTGAGGACTTCGCGGAGTTCGAGCTTCTCGGTGCCAGCCAAGGCTGTGACCCCTTCTGTCTTCTTTCCTGCGGGAGATCCGCCACGTCCGCCACGCCGCCACATCGCAGGTCAGAGCCTTGATCGTGTGGCGGATAGCGGTTGTGTGGCGGATAGGTGCCGCCACACCCGGCGGAGTGCGGCGGCACTGAGCGAGCCGGTTCGGTCAGCCGGTGAGGGTGGGCTGTGTGGCGGTTTCCGCAGCCGTGTGGCGGATGACCGTGGCGGTATCCGCCACGGATTCACCCCCGCTGACCTGCGGTGTGGCGGACGTGGCGGACGTGGCGGATTCTGCGGGGGGTGGAGGGCAGTACCGCGTCCAGGCGTCCGTCAGGTCTTCCGCGTAGTACCCCTTGGGGAACCCGGACGGGGTGCGGATGCCGCGCGGCTTGATCGGCTTGTTGCCCGGGGTGACGTACTGACCGAGCATGCGGGCGAGGCTGCGGGCATTGATCGGCTTGTCGTCCAGGTCGCCCCATGGACTCTCGTCCATGCGAAGCAGGCACTCGATGATCGCGGCCGTCGGCATCCGGTCGATGCCGCAGAACACCTTGTCGCGCAGGTCGGTCAGCAACCGGACCCCGAGGGAGGCCTCATCGTTGTCGTGGGCCGCGCGGATCAACTCCAGGCAGGCGGCGCGGGCCCGGGTGGGCCAGTCGACCCCGACCGCGTCCGCGACGGCGAGCAGGGGCTCCCACACGTCAGCGGGTCGGTCGGAGACTCCGTCAGGCATTGCGGGCCAAGCTTCGGCGACCTGGTCGCGGACGGTATCGGCCCACTTGGCGAGCCGCTCGCGTAGAGCGTGTCCCTGCTTCTCGTGGGTGCGCTGACGGTAGGGCTCGACCTTCTCGTTCGGGGCGCGCTTGCGCATCCGGACGATGACCGAGCGTGTCAGCACGGTGTCGGGCAGCGAGCCGAGTCCTGCCATGGCCACTGCACAGTAGGAGTTGAAGACCTGCGCATTCTGGTTCGAGCCCTCACCGACGCAGCGCAGGGCGCCGCCGATGCGTCGGTAGCCGGCGTTCAGGAAGCCACGCAGGGCCTCATCGGCGCCGGCCTTGGGCCCGAAGATCGTGTCTACCTCGTCGAACAGCACGGTAGGCAGACCCTCGGCGGAGTCGACCAGCCGGTACAGGGCGTTGGCGGACGCGGACACCGTCGCGACCGGGCGGGGTGTGAGGAGTTCCACGATCTCCAGCGCGCGCGACTTGCCCGACCCCGGCTCCGGGGAGAGGAACGCGATTCGGGGTGTGGTCTCGAAACAGTCGATGAGGTGGGCGTGCGCGTCCCACAGAGCGACGGCGACGTATGCGGCTTCGGTGGGGAAGATGTTGAAGCGGCGGTGGAAGGCTTCCACCTCGTCCAGCAACGCGGCTCCGTTGATGGTGGGGGTCATGCGGCGGCACTTCCTTCCTGGGGGGTGCGGAGCGGGCAGGCGTCGCGGTGGGCGGTGTGGTCGGCGATGAGGGCGAGCACCTGGCGTTCGCCGACGGCGGTGCGGTGTCGGCCGCATAGGCACTGGGACGTCGCGGTCGGGGTGGCCTGGTACGGGGCGCTGACCTGGAGCATGGCGACGATGTACCGGCCGTCGCTCGTGTGCGGGTCAGGGCGAAGAGCAGTGCGGACGCCTTCGGCGGCGACCTTCGGTGCGCCCACGGCCGTGGTGTCCACAGGCTGTGGAGCGGCCGACGGGCCGTCCGGGGTGGCGGCGATGCTCTTCAGGCGGGGGCGGGGCGGGGCGCTCATGCCGCATCCCGGCGTACGGAGTTGTGGGCGATGGACCAGTTGAGGGCGCTGCGGAGGGTGGAGCGGCACTCGGACGCGGACAGTCCGGCCCCCTCTCCCGCCTCCTGAAGAGCCTGCTCAACCACACTCCTCGGGAGGTCGCCCCACGCGACGAACCGCCCCAGGGCGCGCGCCGCGCGGAACAACGCCCCTTCCCGCGCCCCGGGTTGGGCCGTGGTCACGTTCCACGTCTCGCTGTTGAGCGCTACATCCGCATATCGGCGTGATTGCCCCGCTACAACCCCTGAAGGCGCCTGAGACGCCCTGGGGGCCGGTTCGAGGATGCTTTGCAGCCACGAGGGCAGGGGAGCCGTCTCAGGGCCGCACAGGGCTTCGTAGGCTCCGGCGGGGGTGATGCTGCCCGCCGCGACCACGTACCCGCCCCATGCCCGGGTGTCGACCAACTTCCCCACGGTTCCTGCCGTGTTGGACAGCCGCACGCCGTCCGGGGCGGTGAAGTACAGGTGCTGTCCGCCGCTCGCGGTCCGCACCCGGTAGGTGTCGGGGACGGCGTGTCCGGCGCGCTCGCAGAGCGCCCCGAAGGTTGCCGCGCCGTCAGGCGTGTCCGAACTGCCTTTGTCCTTGGGCATGTCGAGGTCGACAACGAGCAGGCCGGAGGGTCCGGTGGCGATGCCAACGTTGAACGGCGCCCGGGACCAGGCGGCTTGAATGCGGTCGGGGTCGGTGGTGGCGCGCTGCTCCCACTTCAGGTGCCCGTTCGCGCACTCGCCAGTGAGGGTGCAGGCGGCCTCTCCGTGCAGGGCGGGCCGCTTGGTGCCAGGGCGGAGGGGGAAGACGTGCCAGCCGCGTTCGGCGGCGTCCAGGGCGGCGCGTAGCAGCGCGGACCGAGGGTCTTGGGTCATGCTGGATGTCTCCAGTTCCTTGACGGGTTCTGGCTGGACAAGGGCGACCCCGAGTTCTTGGCGGAATGGGGGGTCGCCCTTGGCGTAGCTAGTGCTGTGCGGCCCAGCGGGCGTATTGCTGGCGGACGTAGGCGCGCGGGTCGCAGATGGTCTCCACGCCGTCCAGTTCCATGAGGAAGTGGGCCAGCTCCAGGGCGTGTTCGTCGCGGTAGCGACCGCCGGGCGGGAGCTGGGCGGACCTGCGGTCGACGGCGGCCGCGCGGCGCAGCCACCATTCACGGTTGCGCTTGCCGGCGTGTGCCTGTGCCATGAGCCAGTCGAACTCCTGGCGTGGGTCGGGGGCGTTAGCGTAGGCCTGCTCGGGGGTGGGCCAGTCCTCGGCGGGCTCGGGGGTGGCGGGCTGGTGGTCGGCGCGGGCGTAGAGACGGTTTCGCTTGCGGTCACGGGTGGGGTAGACGGTCACGGTGCCGACCGTGAATGTGCGGTCGAGGGCGGCGACGATCGGCTCGGTTTCGGTGGGGTCGCAGATGACGCGGATCTCGAACACGGGCTCTCCTGCTCTGGCTGGTCAGCCGTTGAAGTGGTTGCGCTTGAAGGTCGCTTTGCGGATGTGGAAGGTGTTGCCGCCCTTGGCCTCGTGGGGCTTGAGGATCTGCACGGCGACGAACCCGCCGAAGCAGACGGCGGCGAGGGTGATGAGCTGGGTGATCAACGCGGTCAGGGCGGTGATGAAGGTGGTGAGCAGGAGCAGTCCGCCGCACACCGCGAGGAACCCGACGCCCCCCAGGGCGACGTTGACCGCCGCGCGGGAGACGGGCGGTTTCACCGAGACGACCGGGTCCGGCTGCATGGGGGTGAGCGAGTAGCCGGTGACGACGCGGCCGTCGGGCAGGACGATGCTCGCCACGGTCGGCAGGGTGCCCGGCTGGACGGGAACCAGCGGCGCCGGCGTCACGATGGCGGGCTGTATCGGGGTGGGCTGGTGGACTTCCACGGCCCCCTCGCGGGGCGTGTGGTGGGCGGGCTCGGGGTACATGCGGAATCCCTTCCAACGTCGGGTCAGGGAGGCGGGGACACCCCCTTCCGGGAGTGCCGTGGAGGGGGTTTCGGCGGGTTGACCTGGGGTGCCTCCCTGCCTCCCTGAACGATCATTCGTGCAGGTCAGAGCCAGTGAGGCGGGTCAGGGAGGGGGTGAGGGAGTTCTCCCTGCCTCCCTGACCCGCCGGGTGTCTGCTCCCTGTCATCCGTCGGCGGAAGCGGAACCCTCGCCGTCGCGGTCGGCGAGGGCGCGGGCGAGGCGGTCGCGGCCCACGACCATGACCCCGTCGGACTTGTACGGCTCCGCCCCGGTGCCGTCGAGGACGCGCTTGAGGTCGAGGAACGACCACTTGCCGTACGCGTCCGCGTTCAGCGCCGCGAGCCGCTTGAGGACGTCCTGGGTGCGCACCCTCGTTGCGTCGCCGACCACGGACGCGATGTCCGCGAGCGGGTCGCGCTCGGGGCCCTTGTCGATGGCGTGCAGGGTGGTCACCCCGTCCCGCAGCGCCTTCGCGCGCTCCGTGATCGCTTCGGCCGCGTCGTCGTCGATGTAGTGCGTCCGGACTGTGATGGACGACTGTCCGGCCGGAATGTCGATGCCGGAGGACGCGAGGACCAGGGTTCCCTGATCCAGGCCGGGGCGCAGGAGGTTGGGGGCGGCGCCGCCGTCGACCGCCTTGTCGCCGAGCGCCATGCGGGCCTGGGACTCGGTGCCCAGGGCGAGCGAGGCCCGGGTGTGCGCGCCCTCGCGGACCAGCTTGGGGAGGTTCTCGTTGGTGGGGTCCTGGGTGCCCTGCCACATCAGCACGTTGACCGCACGGCCCTGGTTGTGGATCTTGCGGACGGCCATGAAGTACCGGGAGTTGGCTTTCGAGCCGCCATACGGCCGCTTGTCGTCGTCCTTGGCCGGGCACATGAACGCCACCTGCGCCTCGTCGACCAGCACGATCAGCGGCGGGAACACGGTTCCGGGCGGGGCCTGGATACGGCGGTTCATCTCGTCCACCGCAGCCTCGACCATCTCGGTCACCTGGATGACGTGCTCATCCGTCGGACCCTGGATGAGGGTGTCGGCGAGACCGTCGAACATGGCCCAGTCCCCGACGCCCTTGAGGTCGCCCATCAGGAACCTGACCGACTTGTCGAGGGCCAGCCACAGCGCGAGGGAACGCAGCGCGACCGTCTTGCCCTGGTTCGACAGGCCGGTGATGAGCAGGTGGCGCTGATACAGGCTCAGCGCCGCCGCGTCTCCCCGCAGGTCCTGCCCCCACGGCGCCTTGCCGCTCTTGTAGTCGGCGGTCATGGTCTCGTCGGTGACCAGCGGGGACGGGCCGATCGGCTCGTCCAGCGCGCCGGAGTCGGCGACCCACAGCCGGACCGTGCGGGCCGCTTGCGGGATGGTGATGAACACCTCGTGCTCGTGCCGGGTGAGGTTCTCGGCCAGCTTGCGGCGTCGCTGCTGCACCTCGTTCGTGGAGACCCCGGACGGGAGCGTGACGTCGACCTCGACCCCGCACCCGGCGATGGTGATCGGACCGAGCATGGATGCGCCGGCGTCGCCCATTTCCTTGATGGCGTTGCGCAGGGCCGGTACGCCCAGGTCGCGCAGGGCTTTGACGACGATGGACGGGGTGATCGGCTCGCCCTCGCCGTTGCGGACGCCTGCGGGAAGCGCCCATTGGGGGGCGGCCTGCTGCTTGCTGCCGACCGCCCACAGCGCGAGCAGGGCGCACAGCGGCCCGAGCACCATCGCGTAGGGCCAGACGATCTGGACGATCCGGATCAGGGTGGCGATGAAGTCGATGACCGCCGTGATCGGGGTGATCACGTCGGTCACGTCGTGGCTGTTGATGGCCATGACGATGCCGAGGGCGAGCAGGCCGGCGACGCCCGTGCCGACGCCGACCCCGATGCCCTTGGCGGCATCGAGCGGGGAGTGGAGCAGGTCCATGCGGCGGCGGTGGCGTGCCTCGCGGAAGCGCTGACCGCGCTCTTCCCACTCGGCGGCGATCTCGTAGTTGCCCGCGGCTTCGGCGGCGCGCTGCATGCGCTCGTAGCGGGCCGGGGTGCGCGCGTCCCAGGTGCGGCGGGCCACGATCCGGCCCCCGTTGAACGTGTACAGGCCGTGCCGGGCAACCGCACGCACGGCCGTCTTGGTGTTCTCGTGGGTGACGGCGGTCGCGAGGGCGCGGCCGGAGCGCACCCACAGCGGGACCGGTGCGTCGGGGGCCGGTTCGGGGACCACGGTCAGCGTGGTCACGCTTCCCGACTCGGCTCCGTCGGCGTCGGGGGCGGGTTGGGGGTTCTTGTGCAGGTGGACGACGTTCTCGGACATGCTGAGAAAGCTCCTGACTGCCCCGAGTAGGGCGGGAGTTGAGGAAGGGTGCCGGGGTGGCCGGGTCCGTGGCAGGGACGGCCGCCCCGGCATCGAGGCGTGCGGGTCGCGGGTCAGGCGCCGGCGCAGCTGGTGGGCGCGCTCACCACCAGCGGGACGGCTTCTTGGGCACGAGGGTGGGGTGACCGTTGTTCAGGTGGTCGACGCACTGCGAGCAGTCCTCGCGGGGCTTCAGGCGCCGGTGAATGCTGCGGTCGTGGGCGTGCTGCCAGCACTGCGGGCACTCACCCGGAGGCGCCTCCTTGACCGCCACGGTCACCACCACCCCGAGGACTTCTTGGCCGCCTTCGCGTTGGCGGCCTCCGTGATGACCCGCTGCTTCTCGGTCTGCAACGCGGCCAGTTCGGCGGTCAGCCGGATCTGCACCGTGTTCCAGGCCTGCTCCAGCGCGCGTTCCGCGCGTCCGGCATCCTTGCTTCGCAGCGTCCGGTAGGAGCCGCCGACCAGGGCGCCCATGACCTTGCGCCGCTCGGCACTGTTGAGCGGCCACATCTCCTCGTTCTGCACCGCTTCGATCTTGCGTTCCGTCCGCTGGATCTCCTTGTCCAGGCGACGGGTGTTGGGCTTACCCATGGTCAGGACCCTCCTTGGGCTGTGTCGCAGGGTTCGCACGTGCCGATGGACGTGCGGATGACGTAGCCGACGTCACGCCGGCAGGCGGGGCAGATCCGGCGGGGGCGCATCATCGCCTCGTGCGCCCGCCACCGGGCCGGCGTCATCGGCCGGACGGGCTTGGCCAGGTCGACGCGGTACAGGTAGGCCACGGCGAGGCCGCGCGGGTGGCGCCACATCACCTGTACGGCCACCTCCTGACCGCCCGGACGCAAGCCCTGTGCCCTCAACTGGCGACGCGTGGCCAACCCGTCGGGGGCCATGTGGAGGGGGTAGGTCGGGATGCCGTACTTGGCGCCGTCCGGGTCCCAGAACCTGACGCTCATGCCACCACGCGCTTCCATGCGGCCCGGAGGCGGACCTCGGACGCGGAGTGGCCGGCCTGCCGGAAGCGGGTGGCCATCTCGCGGTACGACAGGGCCGGGGTCTGGCTGTGGCGGATCTCGTCGACCAGCAGGTCGAGCGCCTCGTCGGTGAGTGCGGGGGACGCGTCCAGCGCCGCAACTGGCTGAACGGGGCCCCACACGGGCAGTTCCCAGCGGGGTGTGACGTCGGGTGTGACGCGGTTCGTCACGCTGGTCAGCGCCCTGCCGGTGTCCTCGCCCTGCCGCGCGCTCTCCAGCGTCGACCAGGCCCGAGCGAGGGTCTTGGAGGTCTTGGCCTGGACGCGGGCGACGCGTGCCCCGGCGCCCGTCACGGCGGCGAGTCGAGTCTCCTCGGTGGTGGCGTCCGCCCGCAGTCGGGCGCGGGCCACGGCCGCCTCATCGCGGGCCTCTTGCTGGATGCCCCGGATCGCGTCCAGCGCGAGCGGGGTGAGCGCGGTGCGCTCCCACAGCCCGTGCACCAGCCACAGCGCTTTCGCGGCGATCGGCAGCCACGCGACGGCCAGCCACGCGCCGGCCGCCTGCTCGGCGGTGAGCGCGTGGGCGACCAGGACGCCGGAGGCGACCAGCCCGAACGACCAGCCGACGGCGGTCACGATGCGGTTGTGGTCACCCTGGGCGGCAAGGCGCCGCTCGTAGGCGAGGGTGGCCAGCCAACCCCCGTCGATGCCCAGACCCACGACCAGCGCGACGGGCCACGGCACGGACGTACCGAGCCACATCACGACCACGGCCAGGGTGAGCACCATGGACACGGCCGTCATCGCGACGGCGGGAAGCACGGTCTTGCCGTTACGGGCGTTCATGCCGCACCTCCGGTCACGCCGGCGGTGCGGTTGGCCAGCTCCCGACGTTCGGTCAATACGCGGCGGTGAGCCCGGCGGATGCGCCGCGCGTCCAGCTCACTCGGGGTGCGGTCGAGGGTGATGATCTGCGCATCGAGAAGGTCGACGTCCGCCAGGATGACGGGCATCTCCCGCTCGATCGCGTCCAGCTCCGCAGCCGTCGGCTCGATCCAGTCGGCGAACGCGGTAACAGCAGTCTGAACAGTGACGATGTGGTCCATTGGGTCGTGGTCTCCCTAGCAGGTGAAACGGCCCGAACAGCGGCCCCGGAGTTGCACCTCCGGGGCCGCGCGCCGTTGAAGTCGGAACATCCGGCTCCCCTCAGCGCTGCACGTGCGAGACGTGCAGCGGAGGCAACCGGCCCGCAGAACCGCTGCGGGATCGGTCGTTGCTGACCGCATACGGGACGCACCCGTATGCGCCCGCCCTCTCGCGCACGGCGATGGGGCGGTGGTCTTGCTTTGACACTCTGTTCAGTTCTCAACCAACGGGCGCTTCCTTCGTACTCACCCCTGGGGGCTTTCCTCCGGGCGCTGTCTGCACAGGCGGGCATACTTGCAGGTGTTGCACCACCTGTTCAGCTTGTTGGTACAAGCTGATGCAGTGATGCTGCACCTACGGACAGTGCGTCGTCAAGGGGGTTGGCCTACATGTACCAACAAGTTGCGCGAGTGCGTCATGATGAGGGCATGAACAAGCAGCCGAAGTACCGGCAAGTCGCCGATGTCCTGCGCCGCGAGATCGGCAACGGCACGTTCCCGCCGGGGTCGCGGCTGCCGTCCGAGAACGACCTGCAGCAGCGGTTCGACGCGTCCCGAAACACCGTCCGCAACGGGCTGAGTCTGCTGGTCAGTGAGGGACTGCTGACGTCCAGCCAAGGACTTGGCTACGAGGTCAAGTCTCACGAGGTGTTCGAGCTCAACGCGTCCCGGTTCGAAAATCTGAACTTCCCGCAGAACGGGGACTCGTACAACACCGACGTAACCAACGCGGGTCGACGGCCGCACCAGACGTTCCGGGTTGAGATGCTGCCGGCGCCGGAGGAGATCGCCCAGCGCCTGCACATCACGACAGGTACGAAGGCGGTATTGCGGTTTTGTCATCGCTATGTGGACGACGTCCCGTGGTCCACCCAAGCGACCTACTATCCGTCGTGGCTGGTCGACGCATCACCGCGACTGGCTGAGCCTGGAGACATCGAAGAGGGCACGACGCGGTACCTGGCGGCTCAAGGCATTGAGCAGGTCGGGTACTTCGACGAAATCGCCGCGCGGATGCCGACCCCGGAGGAGGCGCGGTTGCTGGAGATTGGAGCAGGCGTACCGGTGATGCTCTGGACGCGAACCGGCTACTCGGCTGACCGTCCGATCCGGTGCACCATCACGACCTTCCGGGGCGACCTGAACCGGATGAACTACGAGATCGGCGAGCTTGGCGCCCGGAGCGAGAACACGTGATCATCAGTCTTGCTGAGCCCCACGACGTAGCCAAGCTGTTGGCCTTCCGCGAGGAGGCTGCGACTTGGCTACGCGGTCTTGGCTCCGATCAGTGGAGTCGGCCGTACCCCGCTGACAAGCTGCTAGCCACGATCGAAGCTGGCACTGTGTTCATGCTTCGCGACGGGCACACAACCGCCGGCACCATCACGCTCACTCCGGATGCCGAAGACGGCCTCTGGACGGATGAGGAACTTGCCGAACCGTCGATGTTCATCAACAAGCTCACTGTCACTCGCGAGTACGCCGGGCAGAACCTTGGTGGTCGGCTTCTTGATTGGGCGGGTGACCGGGCACAACGGGCGGGGGCGCGGTGGATTCGGCTGGACGCGTGGACGACGAATGACGATCTCCAGCGGTACTACCTCGAACAGGGCTTCACGCACATTCGTACGGTCCGGGAAGGCGCTGCGGTCAACGGCGGTCCCCGGGTTTCCGGGTGGCTTGCGCAGCGACCAGCACGATCGGCAGACCACGGATTCACGGACCGGACGCCGGATCCGGTCCGGCTCTCATCTGCTGCCTGAGTCGGCCCGCCAGCGAGCCTCGCGGCCATCCTCCGGCCAAGATGGTGAGTCCGGCGGCACACAGCAACTCATAGACGCAGTTCAGACGCTGTCTGGCGGAGAAAAACCGGATGGTCTTGAAAACCGTCGTGGCAGCGATGTCACCGTGGGTTCAAATCCCACCGCCTCCGCGCAGGTCATAAGCGTTGCAGATCAGAAGGGGTGCCCCTCTCCGGAGAGGCACCCCTTCTGCGTTCACCCTGTCTCACCTCGACTCGCCCGTATCCCGGGTTTGACCAGTGCGTATGGGCCATCTGTGGGCCAGGGTCAGGACTCATCCCTCTCGTCCAGAGCCCGCGCGATCAGATCGTTTGAGTGCTGCTGACCACCCTTGAGGATGCAAGCTCGCGGAGAAGATCCTCGAAGTCATCCGGATCGCCCGCGCCATGGGCGTGCGCCGGCACCTTCGACGAAGCCATGACCATGCTCGACACCGCCGTACGGGTGGCCAAGCAACGCAAGATGGGCCACCAGGACCTGCTCGCCAAGGCCCACACCGACCTGCTGCCGATCAGCCCGCGCATCCCAGTCGATGCCGGGCCGGACTGGCTTGCCGTCCTCCCGCTCGATCTGCCCACTGCCCGGATCGCTCAAATGGCACTGCACAGGAGCGCTGCCTCCCGCTTGCTGCACAGCCGATACGTGCGCCGCCTTGCCGACACTGCTGTCTCCGGGCGTCCTGTGGCAGGGGCATTTCAAAGTCCCGGTGATCGCGTGAGTCCGCAGGTCGCGGCGGTGCGAGGAGTACGGGCCGGGCCGTCACGAACGCATCGAAGCTCCGGTTGAACGGGGTGACCTTCCCAGCTGGAGGAGGCGTTCCTCGTCCAGTTTGTGCAGCGCTGCCCTGACTGATCTCACGCCTCCTAGACGCCCGGGCCGGGCCGCAGGTCTTCTCCGAAACATGATCCCCGCCACATCCGCCCGCGCGGCAAACGGAACAGCGGTTCTGTATGGTGAGGGTCAACAAGCAGAACCATGATTCTTTTTGTAGGAGGCGCGGTGCCTCGACTCACCGACGCACGTAAGGAACTCCGGCGCGCCCAGATCACCGAGGCCGCCGTACGCTGCTTCAGCCGCAACGGCCTGGAGCGGACCTCGATCGCCGACATCACGGCCGAGTCCGGCCTGTCGACAGGATCGATCTACGCCCACTACCGCAACAAGGCCGAGCTGGTTCAGGCCTCCGCCCACGCGGTGCTCGCCAAACGCGCGGAGGTCCTCGGCGAGTACGCCGGGAGCGACACCCCGCCCGACCCCGACGAACTGCTCACCCGCCTGATCGCCGGCATCGACCCGGTCGAAGCCCGGGTCGGCGTGCAGACCTGGGGCGAGGCGACCAACAACCCGGCCATCCACGACATCGTCGTCGACACGATCGACCGGATGCGCGCGATGGTGCACGACAGCGTCACCGCCTGGCTGGTCAAGGTCGAACACCTCCAGCCGGCCGAGGCCCAGGAGCGCGCCACCCCGATCGCCCACCGGGTGCAGAGCCTCTACCTGGCCCAACTGCTGTACACCGCCCTGCAGTCACCGGCCGAGGAGACCGCGCCA
This sequence comes from Streptomyces sp. NPDC001617, assembly GCF_053596855.1. Lineage (NCBI taxonomy): Bacteria > Bacillati > Actinomycetota > Actinomycetes > Kitasatosporales > Streptomycetaceae > Streptomyces > Streptomyces sp. NPDC001617. The sequence continues at coordinate 64,344 of NZ_JBSFHA010000019.1, read as the reverse complement.
TGACCACCCTGACCGCTCCGTTCGCAGGCCGCACCGTTTTCCGGGTCGGCTACGGCGCCCTGCAACTCGAACGCCTGCACCACAGCCGCAGCGAGGCCGTCGCCCTGCTGCGCCGCGCGGTCTCGCTGGGCGTCGACCACGTGGACACCGCCCAGTTCTACGGCTTCGGGTTCGCGAACCAGGTCATCCGCGAGGCGCTGCGCCACGAGGACGGCGTCCTGGTCGTCACGAAGGTAGGGGCCGACCCCGACCCGGGCGGGCCTCTGCCACTGCGTCTCGCGCAGCGCCCCGAACAGCTTCGCGCCAGCGTCGAGGACAACCTGCGCAGCCTCGGCGTCGACCGGCTCCCTGTGGTCAACCTCCGCCGGCTCGACTCCGGCCCCGGCCTGCGCCCCGACGGCGACCAGGTGGTCGACCTCGACGACCAGCTCGAAGTGATGACCACCCTGCGCGACGAGGGCAAGATCGGCGCGATCGGCCTTAGCTGCGTCACCCTCGACGGCCTTCGCCGCGCCCTGCCGGCGGGCATCGCCTGCGTGCAGAACGCCTACAGCCTCGTCTCCCGCGACGACGAGGACCTGCTGCGGCTGTGCGCGGCCCAGGGCATCGCCTGGGTGCCGTTCTTCCCACTCGGCGGGTCCTTCCCGGGCCTGCCCAAGGCGACCGACGACCCGGCGGTGCACGCCGTGGCCGAATCCCTGGGCGTCACACCCTCCCAGGTCGGCCTCGCCTGGCTACTGCACCGCGCCCCCAACGTGCTGCTCATCCCCGGCACCGCCAACCCCGCTCACCTCGAGGCCAACACGGCCGCTGGCGGGATCACTCTCGACGCCGCCACCCTGGCCACCCTCGACGCCATTGAGTCCCGCTCCGCCGAAGTCCCCATCGGCTGACCAGCCCCCCGACCAGGACGGAATCATGAAAGCCATCGTCTACCGCGACAACGGCGGCCCCGACGTTCTTCGGCTCGTCGACCGCGACCTGCCCGTGCCCGGCCCCGGCGAGGTCCGCGTCCGGGTCGCCGTGTCCGGGATCAACCCGACCGACTGGCAGGCCCGCTCCGGCCCCGCCCATACCAAGCAGTTCTCCGAGGTCACCCCGCACCTGGACGGCGCCGGCGTGATCGACGCCGTCGGTGAGGGAGTCGACCGGAGCCGGGTCGGCCAGCGGGTCTGGCTGTTCATGGCTGCCGCCGGGCGGCCCACCGGCACCGCCGCCGAGTTCACCGTCGTACCGGCCGAGCGGGCCGTGCCGCTGCCCGACGAGGCCGGCTTCGACGTCGGCGCCGCACTCGGCGTCCCCGCGCTGACCGCGCACCGCGCGCTCACCGTCGCCGAGGACGGCCCGCGCCGCCTGCGGCCGGGGGCGCTGGACGGCACGGTCGTGCTCGCCGCCGGCGGGGCCGGGGCGGTCGGGCACGCCGTGATCCAGCTCGCCCGCTGGGCCGGCGCGACCGTGATCAGCACGGTCAGCGGACCGGAGAAGGCCCGACTGGCCACCGCCGCCGGCGCCCACCACGTGGTCAACTATCGAGAGGGGGATCCGGCCGCCGAGATCCGCAGGATCGCCCCGGACGGCGTCGACATCGTCGCCGAAGTGGCGCTCGGCGCGAACATCGCACTGGACCTGGCCGTGCTGCGGGCGCGCGGCACGATCGCGACCTACGCCAACGACGGCGGCAAGCCGGTCGAACTGGACGTGCGGCACAACATGGTGCTCAACACGCGCCTCCAGTTCCTGGTGCTCTACACGGCCGGTCCGCAGGCGCGCGCCGCGGCCGCCGAGGACATCGCCGCCGCGGTCCGCGACGGCGCCCTGCCGGTCGGCGAGGAACACGGCCTGCCACTGACCCGCTTTCCGCTCCACCGCACCGCCGACGCGCACCGCGCGGTGGAGAGCGGCACAGTCGGCAAGGTCCTGGTGGACATCACGTCCTGACGCCACAGTGCGCCCCACCTCGCCGTGACGGCAGATCCCGCCCGGGACCGGCGCTGTCAGCCGGCGGCGGCCTCGGCAGCGTGAAGTGCGTCCAGGAGCGCGGTCTGTTGCTCGGTCAGCTTCCCTTCGGTGCGGGCCTTCGCCTGCTTGCGCAGCCACGCGCCGGGCCGGAAGGACGGGTCGTCGCCCAGGCCGGTGCGGTTGACGGGGCCGGTGACGGTGCCGCCGGCGGCGAGGTAGCCGAGCGTCCGGCGGTAGGAGCGGTTCCAGTCGGGGGCCAGGCACCACAGCGGGTCCATGGCGGTGAGCTCGGCGTCCAGGCCGCGGTCGAGCTCGTCGGCCTTGCGCTGGCAGGTGCATTGCAAAGTCCCGGTGATCGTGTGAGTCCGCAGGTCGCGGCGGTGCGAGGAGTACGGGCCGGGCCGTCACGAACGCATCGAAGCTCCGGTTGAACGGGGTGACCTTCCCAAGTCGCCTCGCACCACCGGAGCTTCGATGTGTCGCCAGTCTGCCACCGTCTGCCTGATCAAGTCGCCCGCTGTGGAAGGCGTGGCGGGTTTGTCGCTGGTGGAGCGGTTGCGGGTGCTGCCGGATCCGCGTCGGCGTCGAGGGGTGCGTCACCCGTTCGTGGCGGTGCTGCTGGTTGCCGCCTCGGCGGTGGTCGCCGGCGCGCGTTCGTATGCGGCCATCGGCCAGTGGTCCGCGAACGCTCCGCAGCACACTCTGTCCCGCCTGGGCGCTCGGGTGGTGGGGGTGTTGGGCGTGCGCGTCGCTCCGAGTGCCGCCACGATCCGGCGGGTTATCGGCCTGGTCTGCCCCGGCGGCCTGGCCGACCTGACCGGCGCCGATCCAGCGGGATCGGACTCGGTGGCCGTCGACGGCAAGGCCGCCCGCGGCTCCCGGCACAACAACACGCCCGCCGCCCACCTGCTGGCCGCGATGACCGGCGACGGCCGTACTGTCACCCAGCTACGGGTCCCCGACAAGACCAACGAAATCACCTGCTTTGCCGTGCTACTGGTGCCCTTCGACCTGACCGGGGTTACCGTCACCGCCGACGCCCTGCACACCCAGCGCGCCCACGCGCGCTTCCTGGTCGAGGAGAAGAAGGCCCATTACCTGCTGGTGGTCAAGGCCAACCAGCCCGAACTCCACCGCCGGCTACGGTCGCTGCCGTGGGAGGACGTCACCGCACGCCGCTACGACCGCGAGATCGGCCACGGCCGCCGGGAGACCCGGGTGACCAGGGCCCTCACGGTGACCGATCTCGGCCTGGACTTCCCCTACGCTGACCAGGCTGTACGCATCCTGCGCTACCGCACCGACCTCACGACCGGTGCCGTCAGCCGCCAGACCGTGTACGCGATCACGGACCTGACCTCGCATCAGGCATCGCCCCAGCGCCTGGGCCGGCTGGCCAGGTCGCAGTGGACCATCGAGAACCGGCTCCACTTCGTCCGTGACACCGCCTTCGCCGAGGATGCCTCGAAGATCCACACTGGTCACGGTCCCGAGAACATGTCGACCCTGCGCAACCTGGCGATCAACGCGCTCCGCGGCGCCGGACACCGCACCATCGCAGCCGGCATCCGGCACGCCTCCTACGAGTGCGACCGCTTAGCGTGCAGGTCAGAGAAGGTGCCTCCCGCGATCACTTGTCGGTCTTGGAAACCGTCGTGGCAGCGATGTCACCGTGGGTTCAAATCCCACCGCCTCCGCGGAAGTGACGTAGGGCCTGTTGACCCGGGGCGCCGGATCTTTTCCGGCGTCCCGGGTCTCTTGTAGGGCAAGGCGACACACCACTCCCGTATCGGCTTCCTCGGCTGCACCCTCGTATCGGCGGTGCTTCTCACCGCGTGCAGTTCGGGAAACCACGCCGACTCCGGTAGGGCGCCCAAGGCGCCCCCGACCCGGGCCGGCGCCTCGGCTCAGCAGGAGAGGAAGCTCGGGGCGGCAGCCTGGGCCGGCCTCGGCGCGGCCGTCGGAGACTCGGCTCCGACGTCCGGACCGGAGCGGGTGTCGGGCGGTGTGCACGACGATCCGGATCTCACCCGGGGTACCGCCTACCGCCTCACCGTGGCCTGCGCGGGCAGCGGGACCGTCGACATCGGGTTCGTCCCGGCGAGTACGGCCGCCAGGAAGCGCGTGTCCTGCGACGGCGTACCGGTCCGGGAGCGCTTCACACCGAAGGCCGCCGGCGTTCGTCCCGACGTGACGGCCGAGCCCGGCGCCACCGGGATGATCGCCTGGCGTGTCGAGACGATGGGTCGAAGCTCGTGGTCCCGAAGACGAGTCAGAGCTCGTAGTCCCGCGCCAGCCCCGCCCAGTCCACCTCCCGCACCCCTGTCTCCGCATCGCATTCGTACGGCACATGAGGCGTCGACTGGAACCAGATCACCGTGAGCGTCGAGCGGTACGACACCGGATCGTGCTTCGGATCGAGGGCAGTGGAGCGGAAACTGCCGATGCAGGCCACCGTCGGCAGCACCTCGACCGGGCCGAACGCGCCGGCGTACTGGTCCGGATACTCACGCGGTGGCGGCACGAGGTGGACCGGCGCCGTGGGGAAGGTGCGTTCGGCGATGCCCAACAGGTCCCTGATGACCATGTCGTTGACCGGTTTGCACGGGTAGCCCTCGAGCATTCCGCCGTACGTCGACGACAGTTGCAGCCCGGCGAGGTCGACGGCGCGGCCGGAGGTGAGGACCACGCGGCTCAGCGACATGGTCCGCACTCTGGGGCGGTGGTGCATCAGGTTCCTTTGTATTTCTGGGTGCAGCTGTATTTCCGGGTGCGGCGGTGCTCTTGGAACTCAGGGCCGATGCCCCGTCATCCGCGCCGCCGACGCGATGGTCGCCCGCGCCTCGCGTTCGGACAGGCCGGTGTTGAGGGCCGCGTCGATCAAGGGGGCGACCAGGGCGGGGCCGATGCCGTTCTCGTAGGCGCGGCAGGCGGCCCAGAACAGGCGCGTGTTGCGCTGGCCCTCGTGGGCGGCGAGGACGAACTGGACGAGGCCCTGGCCGTGGTCGCCGGCCGAGGGATGGGTCGCGGGGTGCGTGGGGCGCGGGGGCGGGAGCAGGAGGCGCAGGAGGGCCGGGGGGCAGGCCGCGGGGGTGAGGTGGGCCGTGCCGGGGGCCGTCGAGTAGACCCCGTGGTCGGTGCGGGAGCCGGGGCCGACCAGGTAGCCGCCGGCGCCTCGGATGTCGATGCCGGGGGCCAGGCGGCCGGCCGAGTTGGGGACCGCGTTGTCCGACGGGCCGGTCAGCCAGAGGTGGCGGCCGCCGCTGGGGGTGAGGACGACGACCGTCTCGGGGATGGTGAACAGGTGGCGCAGGGCCAGTTCGCGCAGGGCGGCCGAGGAGTCCGTGCCGGTCTTGGTGTCCAGGTCGATGCCGATCAGGTGGTGGGGCGGCAGCCCGCAGGCGATGCCGTAGCCGGTGGCCCAGGGCGCGGCGGCGAACAGTTCGCGGATGCGTGCCGGGTCGGTCGAGGCGTCGTACACCCCGTGGCCGAGGCGGCCGCACTCGCCGTGGCAGCGGTGGGGGTCCGGGTCGTCGCGGTGGGGGGAGCGCAGGGCCGGGAGTTTCGTCCGGGACAGGGGGATGACGGCCAGTCCGCGCTCGGCGGCGGACAGGGCGTGTGCGAGGGCCAGCGTCGTGGCCTGCCGGTCGGTGGTGGCCATGCCTCCATGTTCGTACGTACGTTCGAAAAAAGGAAGAGGAGTCATGCGCGACGCGCCGGGTCGGAGGGATTGGCTGGAATTGTGCAGGAACGATTCGTCTCTTATGCGGCACGAGTCCGAGTCGCAGCTTCTGTTCTTACTTGCGGGTTAGAGGTAGCGAAAGGGGTTTATCGACTTGTCGTAGCACTTGAGTGGGAATGACTGCTTCCGGGGTGGTTCGCGGGGGATTCGGTGGGCAACCCTGTTCTCGCGACGTCGTGTACAAACACCGAGGCGGTCGGCCAACTGCCCTGGTAACAGCCTTACTTGACGTACTTCCGGCAAAGAAGCCGGGTTCTGGAGGAAGAAACATGGCAAGCATCCGTACCGCCCGCGTCATCGCCGCCGTCTCCGCCCTCCCGCTCGCAGCCGCCCTGTTCACCGGTGTCGCGGCGGCGGACAACGGCGCCCTCGCGGACGACGGATCGAACGCGGGTGTCGCGAGCGTCGTCGGCAGCGGTGTCGGCCACGACAACTACGGCAACTCGTCCACCACGCAGCAGAACGCCGTCGGCTCCGGCGCCTCGAACCAGAGCAACACCGCGCAGGTCAACGGCTCCGCGTTCACGGCCATCCAGCAGGGCAACAAGAACGTCGCCATCCGCTTCGGCCACCTGTGGTGATCCGGCGGCCCTGACTCCTGGTGGTTCGGGAGTCCCGGGCCCGGGGGGCGGAGTGCTGTGGGGGTGCGACGCGCCTGTGCGGCGGTGCTTCGGCGCCGTCGCACAGGCGTTTTCGCTTATGCGGAACCCGTCTTGACAGTGCATCGGATCTGACGGACAGTCAGAAACTCTCGTCGAGATGGTGGGAACCCGACGGGCGGCTGCGGTGTACCAGAAGTGTCCATGCAATGCGGCGCGGGACGAGGGGGCGAGGGTGACCGAGAAGCTGAGGGCGATCGACGAGCTGGGCGCACGGCTGAAGACCTACGAGGGCCGGCCCGCCGCCGTTGCCGGCCGGGGCAAGGACCCCGTCAACCTGCCCATGATCCGGCACTGGTGCGAGGCCATGGGCGACACCGGTCCGGCCTACGAGGGCCCGGACGCCATCGCTCCACCGACCATGCTTCAGGCGTGGACCATGGGCGGCCTCTCGGGCCACGAGGGACGCAGCGCGGCCTACGACGAGTTGCTCACCCTGCTCGACGACGCGGGCTGCACCTCGGTCGTCGCCACGGACTGCGAGCAGGAGTACGTCAGAGCGCTGAGGCCGGGCGACGAGGTCACGTTCGACACGCTGATCGAGTCGGTGTCGGAGCGCAAGACGACCAAGCTGGGCACCGGGTACTTCGTCACGACGCGCACGGACATTCGGGTCGGTCAGGAACTCGCCGGCACCCACCGCTTCCGCATCCTCAAGTACGCCCCGGCACCACGGAAACAGCCCCCGAGGCCGAAGCGGCCCCGCCCGGTGGTCAACAGGGACAACGCCGGCTTCTGGGAGGGAGTCGAGCAGCGCCGCCTCCTCGTCCAGCGCTGCACCGACTGCGCGACCCTCCGATTCCCCTGGCTGCCCGGCTGCAACAGCTGCGGCTCCCCCGACTGGGACACGGTCGAGGCGAGGGGCGAGGGCACCGTCTACTCGTACGTCGTCATGCACCACCCGCCCTTCCCGGCCTTCACAGCATCCGATCAGGCCGCGGACGCGGCGGGGCCTTACGCGGTCGCGCTCATCGAACTGGCCGAGGGCATACGGATCATCAGCAATGTCATCGGGCTGCCCTACGACAAGGTGCGCATAGGCCTGCCCGTCCGTCTCGAATTCCGGTCCTACGACGAGTTGGTGCTGCCCGTGTTCCGCGCCCTGGAGGAGGCCGTATGAGGAGGGAGGCTCCATGAAGCCCGGTGAGAAGCTCCCCCCGCTGGAGATCCCGATCACCCGCACCCTGATCGTCGCCGGGGCCATCGCCTCCCGCGACTACCAGGACGTGCACCACGACGCCGAGTTGGCCCGGCAGAAGGGCTCCCCGGACATCTTCATGAACATCCTGACGACCAACGGCCTGGTCGGCCGCTACATCACCGACCACTTCGGCCCGACGGCCGTGCTGCGCAAGGTGGCCATTCGGCTGGGGGCGCCCAACCACCCGGGAGACACGATGGTGTTGACGGGCACGGTCGAGGAGGTCGACGCAGACACGGCGACGGTCCGGGTGGTCGGGGCGAACGCCATCGGCAAGCACGTCACGGGCACGGTCACCGTCACCGTCCCGTCGGGAGGCATGTCATGAGCGTCCGCACCCGCGACACCCTCGGCGGCCGCGCGGCCATCGTCGGCATCGGGGCCACGGAGTTCTCCAAGGACTCGGGACGCAGTGAGCTGAGGCTGGCCGTGGAGGCGGTGCGGGCCGCCCTCGACGACGCCGGGCTGACGCCGGGTGACGTGGACGGGATGGTCACGTTCACGATGGACACCAGCCCGGAGATCACCGTGGCCCAGGCGGCCGGCATCGGCGACCTGTCCTTCTTCTCCCGCATCCACTACGGCGGAGGGGCGGCCTGCGCGACGGTCCAGCAGGCGGCGCTCGCGGTGGCGACGGGGATCGCGGAAGTGGTCGTCTGCTACCGGGCGTTCAACGAGAGATCCGGCCGCCGCTTCGGCTCCGGAGTGCAGCACCGCGAGCCCTCGGCTGAGGGTGCGGCGCTGGGCTGGTCGCTGCCGTTCGGGCTGCTCACGCCGGCGTCCTGGGTGGCGATGGCGGCGCAGCGCTATCTGCACACGTACGGGCTGACTCCGGAGGCGTTCGGGCAGGTGGCGGTGGTCGACCGTAAGTACGCGGCGACGAATCCGGCGGCGTACTTCCACGGCCGCCCCATCACCCTCGCCGACCATGCGGCCTCGCGCTGGATCGTCGAGCCGCTGAGGCTGCTGGACTGCTGCCAGGAGACGGACGGCGGCCAGGCGATCGTCGTGACGTCGGTGGAGCGGGCCCGCGACCTGCCGAACCCGCCGGCCGTGATCGCGGCGGCCGCCCAGGGCGCGGGCCGGCGGCAGGAGCAGATGACAAGCTTCTACCGGGACGACCTGGCCGGTCTGCCGGAGATGGGCGTGGTGGCGCGGCAGCTGTGGCGCACCTCCGGGCTGACGCCGGCCGAGGTGGACGTGGCGATCCTGTACGACCACTTCACGCCGTTCGTGCTGATGCAGCTGGAGGAGTTCGGGTTCTGCGGGAAGGGGGAGGCGGCCGAGTTCGTGGCGGACGAGGTGCTGCCGATCAACACGCACGGAGGGCAGCTCGGGGAGGCGTACCTCCATGGGATGAACGGGATAGCGGAGGGAGTGCGTCAGGTGCGGGGGACGGCGGTGAACCGCATACCGGGTGCGGGACGGGTCCTGGTCACGGCCGGCACCGGCGTACCGACATCCGGCCTGGTCCTGGCCTCGGACGACTGAGCGCCCGCACGGCCGTCCGTACACCTCGTGGACCGTCCCTCAGGGGTCATCCCGCAGTAGCCCCGAGTCGCTCGTCCACCTTCAGGAGGTGCAGCCAGCCCCACCCCTACAACCTGAGGCGGACTCTCCTTCGGGACCTGCGGCCGATGAGCCGGAGGTGTCTCCGCTCCTAGCGTGGAGCCATGACCACACCCGTCTGCACCAGCGCTTCGACCGCCGCCACGCCGGCGACGCAGACCCTGCCGTACCCGTCGTTCTCGTCGTACGTCAGGGCCCGGCAGCCGGTGCTGCTGCGCACCGCCCGGTCGCTGACCGCGAACCCGAGCGACGCGGAGGACCTGTTGCAGACCGCGCTCACCAAGACGTATGTCGCCTGGGAGCGGATCGAGGACCACCGTGCGCTGGACGGCTATGTGCGCCGGGCCCTGCTGAACACGCGCACCTCGCAGTGGCGCAAGCGCAAGGTCGACGAGTTCGTGTGCGAGGAGCTGCCCGAGCCGGAGCCCGTGCCCGGCGGGGACGACCCGGCCGAGCAGCAGGCGCTGCACGACGCGATGTGGCGGGCGATCATGAAGCTGCCCGACCGGCAGCGGGCGATGGTCGTTCTCAGGTACTACGAGGACCTCAGCGAGGTGCAGACGGCCGAGGTGCTCGGGGTGTCGGTGGGCACGGTGAAGTCGGCGGTGTCGCGTGCGCTGGGGAAGCTCCGCGAGGATCCTGAGCTGGGGCTGGTCCGGTAGTCCTCGACCGCCGAGGGGCCGGATATGTCAACGTGACTTGATCGATCACCGGCACCTAGTGACATACCGAGCGGTATGTGCGCAGAATCAGGCGCAGCCCCTTACTACCGCGTAGGCAATGTCGCCCCGGGAGGACGCCGTGCTGAGCACGATGCAGGACGTACCGCTGACCGTTACCCGCATCCTCAACCATGGGGTGCAGGTGCACGGAAGGTCCCAGATCACCACCTGGACCGGCGAGGGCGAGCCGCAGCGGCGCAGCTTCGCCGAGGCGGGCACCCGCGCGGTGCAGCTGGCGAACGCCCTGCGCGACGACCTCGGCGTCCAGGGCGACGAGCGGGTCGCGACCCTGATGTGGAACAACGCCGAGCATGTCGAGGCGTACTTCGCGATCCCCTCCATGGGCGCGGTCCTGCACACGCTCAACCTCCGGCTCCCGGCCGAGCAGCTGGTGTGGATCGTGAATCACGCGGCCGACAAGGTGGTGATCGTCAACGGTTCGCTGCTGCCGCTGCTCGCGCCGCTGCTGGAGAAGCTGCCGACGATCGAGCACATCGTCGTGTCCGGGCCCGGCGACCGTTCGCTGCTCGCGGGTGCCCGTGCGCGAGTGCACGAGTACGAGGAGCTGATCGCGGGCCGCCCGACGACCTTCGACTGGCCGGAGATCGACGAGCGGCAGGCCGCCGCCATGTGCTACACCTCGGGCACCACGGGCGACCCGAAGGGCGTGGTCTACAGTCACCGTTCCATCTACCTGCACTCCATGCAGGTGAACATGGCCCAGTCGATGGGTCTGACCGACCAGGACACCTCTCTCATCGTGGTCCCGCAGTTCCACGTCAACGCCTGGGGCCTGCCGCACGCGACCTTCATGACCGGCGTCAACATGCTGATGCCGGACCGCTTCCTGCAGCCCGCGCCGCTGGCCGAGATGATCGAGAGCGAGCGGCCGACGCATGCGGCGGCGGTCCCGACCATCTGGCAGGGCCTGCTCGCCGAGCTCACCGCCAAGCCCCGTGACGTCTCCTCGCTCACCCAGGTCACCATCGGCGGCTCGGCCTGTCCGCCCTCCCTCATGGAGGCCTTCGACAACTTGGGCATGCGGGTCTGCCACGCCTGGGGCATGACGGAGACCTCGCCGCTCGGCACGATCGCCCGCCCGCCGGCCCACGCGATCGGCACGGAGGAGGAGTTCGCGTACCGGCTGACCCAGGGCCGTTTCCCGGCCGGCGTCGAGGCCCGCCTCACCGGCCCCGGCGGCGAGCGCCTCCCCTGGGACGGCGAGTCGGCGGGCGAGCTGGAGGTGCGCGGCAACTGGATCGCGGGCGCGTACTACAACGGCCCGGACGCCGAACCCCTGCGCCCCGCCGACAAGTTCAGCGAGGACGGCTGGCTGAAGACCGGCGACGTCGGCACCATCTCCCCCGAGGGCTTCCTCACCCTCACCGACCGCGCCAAGGACGTCATCAAGTCCGGCGGCGAGTGGATCTCCTCGGTCGATCTGGAGAACGCGCTGATGTCCCACCCGGACGTCGCCGAGGCCGCCGTGGTGGCCGTCCCCGACGAGAAGTGGGGCGAACGCCCCCTGGCCACGGTCGTCCTCAAGGAGGGTGCCACCGCCGACTTCGAGACCCTGCGCGCCTTCCTCGCCGGCGAGGGCAGGATCGCCAAGTGGCAGCTCCCGGAGCGCTGGACGATCATCGAGGCGGTGCCGAAGACGAGCGTGGGCAAGTTCGACAAGAAGGTGCTCCGCAGGAAGTACGCCGACGGCGACCTGGACGTCACCCGGCTCTGACACACGCGATCAGCGCATAAGCAGGACGTACGGAAGCAGGACGTACGGAAGCAGGACGTAACGGAAGCAGGACATACGGCAGCGCCGGGCGGGGTTCCCGAAAGCCCCCCGCCCGGCGCACGTCGACGTCACCGCCGTACGGTCACGTCGCTCAACGCCGTGCGGCCGCATCCGTCACCGCCGTGCCGCGGTGGTCGCCCATCCGGCGGTCAGCCACACCCCCGCGACCGCGCACACTCCGCCCCAGCCCCAGTGGCTGAAGGCGACCCCCGCCAGGGCGGAGGCGGTCGCGCCGCCCGCGAAGCCCGCGACGACGTACGCGGTGTTCGCGGTGGCCGGAGTGGAGGTGGTCGTCAGGGCCAGGGTCTGGTTGGCGATGTGGGAGGCGACCAGAGCGGCGTGGATCGCGATCGCCGCCACGAACAGGGCCGCGATCACCTGGCCGCCCAGCCAGAACAGGGGGACGGAGACGGCCGCGAGCAGATACGCGGACCGTACGACCTTGGCCGCGCCGAAGCGGTCCACCAGCCCGCCCGCCAGCGGAGCCACCACGCTCGCCGCGAGCCCGAAGAGGCCGAACAGACCGGCCGTGGCGGTGGAGAAGTCGTAGGAGCCGCTGGTCAGCAGCAGGGCCAGTGAGGTCCACAGGGCGCTCCAGGCGCCGTACATCCCGGCCTGGCGTACGCACGCGCGCCACAGGTCGGGCGAGTGGCGGACCAGGGACGGGAGGGCGGTCAGGCCGGCGAGGAGCGGGCCCTCGCGGCGGTGGGACTCGGACGGCAGGACGTAGGCGGTCGCGAGGCCCAGGACCGCCGTCAGCAGCGCCGCGCCCACGAACACCACCCGCCAGCCGAAGGCCTGTCCGACCAGTCCGCCGAGCACCCGGGCCGCGACGATGCCGGTGAACAGGCCCGCGATGACGGCCGCGACATGGCGGGCCCGGCGGTCGGCCGGTGCGCGCTGGGCGACCAGCGGGACCAGCAGCTGCGGTACGACGGTCGCCGCGGAGGCGACCAGGACGGCGGAGGCGAGTGCGGTGGTGCCGGTGGCGGTCGCACCGGCGGTCAGGGCTGCCGTCGTGACCAGGGACAGGACCGCGACCAGCCGGCGCCGGTCGACGCTGTCGCCGAGCGGGGCGAACAGGAGGAGACCGGCCGCGTAGCCGAACTGCGCGACCGAGGCGATCCAGGCCACCGCCGAGGGCGTCGAGCCGAAGTCATGGGCGATGAGGGGAAGCAGCGGGGCCGCGAGGTAGATGTTGGCGGCCGTGACGGCGGTGCAGAGGGCGATGAGGGGGAGGAGCAGACGGTGAGCGGCGCCTTCCGTGTCGCGGACGGGTGCGTGGCCCTCGCGGGTGGCGGTGGTCGAGGACATGAGCGGACGGGCTCCTTCGAGTTCCTGGAAGAGTTCAAAAGTTCCTGGCGAGGCCTTCGAGCGGTCCTTCGAGCGGTCCCTTCGAGCGGTTCCTTGAGCGGTTCCTTCGAGCCGACTCCAGCAACTAACTGGTTGGTTGGAACGATGGGAGAACAGACTGCATCGCCCCCGAATTCCCTGTCAACCAAATAGTTGGTTACTTGCCCCGCTACCCTGGCTCCATGGCAGCAGTGAGAGACCCCGAGGCCACCAGGGCCCGGATCTTCGAGGCGGCGGTCGCCGAGTTCGCGCGGCACGGCATCGCGGGCGCCCGTATCGACCGCATCGCGTCCGCGGCCAAGGCCAACAAGCAGCTGATCTACGCCTACTTCGGCAACAAGGCGGAGCTGTTCACGCAGGTCCTCGGCAGGAGCATGGTCGACCTCGCCGCCGCTGTCCCCGTCGATCCGGACGACATGGACGGCTGGATCGACCGCCTCATGGACTACCACGCCGCCCACCCCGAAGTGCTGCGCCTGCTCTTCTGGGAGGGCATGGAGTACGGCCTCACCGAACTCCCCGACGAGGACGAGCGCCAGGAGCACTACCGCCGCAAGGTCGCCGCCGTCCAGGACGGCCAGGACCGCGGCGTCATCACCGACGTGATCCCCGCCCGCGACCTGCTCTTCCTGCTGGTCGCCCTCGCCAACTGGGCCACCGTCGTCCCGCAGATGCGCCGCGTCCTGGTGGGTGCCGACGACACCGACACGGACCGCCTGCGCGACTCCATCAAGGAGGCGGCCCGCAGGCTCGTCGCCAAGTGAGCCGTAGGAAGTGCTGGTCGCTGGCCTCGTCGGCCCCCGCGCGAGCGGTGGTTTCCTGAACGGCCCGGAGCAGGCCGCTGGATAGGGTCGGGACGTGGACCGCAGCAGCAGGGAGCCGGACGACGCGTTCGCCGGGGAGGCCCGGGGCGAGCTGTCGCCCCGGGCGGTCCGGGCGCTGTGGTGGGGGTCGGCCGGGTTGGTGCTCGGCGTGCTCGGCACCTCGGTGCTGGTCGCCGGAGCGGACCACGGCCGACGGCTGCCCGTGGCCCTGGCGCTGGTCCTCGCGCAGGTCTGCGCTCTGAGGTGGCAGGCCGCCTTCGGCGGCGACGCGCACCACGTGACGCTGGCCGGCGAGTCGGCGGGCGGCTACAGCGTCTGCGCCCAGCTCGCCTCGCCCGCCGCCGCGGGGCTCTTCGACCGGGCGATCATCGAGAGCGGCCCGTGCACCGGCCGCCCCGACCGGCCGTTCGCCCCGTCCTCCGTCCCGCTGTCCACGGCACGCGCATCGGGCGCGGACCTCGCGGCGAAGGTCGGCTGCGGCGCAGCGCGCGATGTCGTCGCCTGCCTGCGACGCGTGCACGTCTCCCGGCTGCTCGCCGCCCAGGACACCGATCAACAGCCGGCTCACGCGACCCCGTTGCTGCCCGGCGACCCCGCGGGGGCGATCGCCGCCGGCCGCTTCCGCCGAGTCCCCGTCCTCATCGGCGACAACCACGACGAGGGCAACGGCTGGGCTGCCGGGATCGTCCAGGCCGGCAACCCGGTCACCCCCGACACCTGGCCCGATGTCGTGGCCGCCTTTTTCCCCGCCCCGGGGCAGGCGAAGGCGATCGTCCACGAGTACCCCGTGCACCGCACCGACGGGGGCCCGGTGTTCGGCGCGGTCATCGGCGACGCGGACTTCGCCTGCCCGACCGCGCGCACCGACGCCCTGCTCGCCGCCCACGTGCCCGTCTGGCGCTACGAGTTCGCCGATGAGCACGCCCCGCCGCTCACCCCGGGCACACCGCCGTTCCCACTCGGCGCACCGCACGCGAGCGAACTGCCCTACCTGTTCGACCTGGGCGGCCGCCCGCGCGACCTGACCCCGGCGCAGCACCGGCTGGCCGACACCATGATCGACTACTGGACCCGCTTCGCCCGCACCGCCGACCCGAACGGCCCGTCGTCACCGCACTGGCCCCGCCGTACGGTCCTGTCCCTGGCACCGGACGACTTCGTCCCCAGCCGCACGACGCAGCTCCGTCACCACTGCGCGTTCTGGAACGCCCTTGGCTGACGACGCGGACGACCGCCGGGAGGGTCGGCGCCTCTGGTCGGTGCCGGCCCTCCCGGCGGTCAGTGGGTTCAGCCGACCAGCCAGCCGGTCAGTTGGTACCGATCCGCGACAGCAGGTCCACGATCCGCGACTGAACCTCGGGACTCGTGGACCGTTCCGCGAGGAAGAGGACGGTCTCGCCGGACGCCAGCCGCGGCAGGTCCGCCTGGTCGACGGCGGCGGTGTAGACGACGAGCGGGGTGCGGTTGAGCTGCCCGTTCGCGCGAAGCCAGTCGATGATCCCGGCCTGGCGCCGATGCACCTGCATCAGATCCATCACCACCAGGTTCGGCCTGAGCTGCCCCGCCAGCGTCACGGCATCCGCATCGCTCGCGGCCCGCGCCACCTGCATCCCGCGCCGCTCCAGCGTCGCGGTCAGGGCCAGCGCGATCTCCGCGTGCTCCTCGATGAGTAGCACCCGCGGCGGGTGCTGCTCGGTGTCGCGCGGGGCCAGGGCCTTCAGGAGTACGGCGGGGTCGGCGCCGTAGGCCGCCTCGCGCGTCGCCTGCCCCAGCCCGGCCGTCACCATGACCGGCACCTTGGCGGTGACGGCGGCCTCCCGCAGCGACTGCAGCGCGGTCCGCGTGATCGGACCGGTCAGCGGGTCCACGAACAGCGCGGCCGGGAACGCGGCGATCTGCGCGTCGACCTCCTCGCGCGAGTGCACGATGACCGGCCGGTACCCGCGGTCGCTGAGCGCCTGCTGGGTCGTCACGTCCGGCGCGGGCCACACCAGCAGCCGCCGCGGGTTGTCGAGCGGCTCGGGAGGCAGCTCGTCGTCCATGGGCTGCGGGCGCGGCGGGTCCGCGACCTCGACCGCCCCGCCCGGACCGTCCAGTGGCTCGGGCCCCTCGGCGGCGTTCTCGTCCGGTGCGCCTATGGCGTACGACCGTCCGTTGCCCTCGGTCGCCTGCGCCAGCCGCGACTGACCGGCGAGCGACGGCTGGGGCTGCGGCTGCGGTGCCACGGCGGCCTGTTCGGCGGTCGGGTGTGAACGCGCCGCCTGTTCCGAGCCGCCCGGGTCGGGCCGCGTCCCCAGCTTGCGACGCCGGCCGGAACCACCGGGGGTGTTCGGCGCGGGCGTGGCCGTCGGCTGCTGCACCTGCGCGGCCTGCCGGGTGAACGGCACGCCCTGCCCGAGGGTCCGCACGCTGATCGCCCGGCCCTGTGTGGAGTTGGGGTCGACGGGGGCGGCGGCCGCCTCGGCGGGGAGCGGCTGAGCGGCACGCGCCTCCGCCGGGGGCTGCGCTGCGGCGACGGCCCTGGGGGGCAGCGGTGTGCCGGGTGCGGGGGCGCCGGTCGGCGGCACGGGGGCTGCCTCGGCCGGGAGTTGGCCGGAGGCGGCGGCCTGCGCGCCGGGTGCAGGGAGGGGCGGGGTGCCGGGCGTGCCCGGCAAAAGCTGCTGACCGGGGCCGGCCGCCGGGACCGGGGCACCTTGCGCACCGGGCGGAAGGTGCTGGCCGGGGGCGCCTGCCGGAGTTGCGCCCTGCGTGCCGGGCGCCAACTGCGGCTGCCCGGCGGTAGTCGCCGTGGCCGGAGCGCCCGGCGCCGGAATCTGCTGAGCTGCGGCGGCGACGGCCTGGGCGGGCAGCGGCTGCTGCGCGGGTACGGCGATCTGCGCGGGTGCCATCTGGCCGGGAACGGCGGGTGCTTGGGCGATGGCGGGAGTGGAGGCGGGGTTGGGCTGACCGGGGAGGCCTTGCGCCTGGACCGGCTGGCCGAGGAGTCCCTGGGCGGGGACGGCTTGGCCGGGGAATCCCTGGGCCGGAACCGGCTGACCCGGAAGTGCCTGTGCCGGAACCGGCTGGCCTGGGGCCACCTGTGCCGGGATCGGCTGGCCTGGGGCCTCCTGCACGCCGCTCGGCAGGGCACCCTGTGCGGGTACGGCCTGCTGGGCCTGCGGCTGTCCCTGCGGGACGTGCTGACCGGCCGCCGCACCGCCGACCACGCCGGCGTCCTGCGCCGGTACCCCCTGCGCGGGCGTCCCGACCGCCGCTCCCGGCCCTGCCCCGGCACGGCGACGGCGGCCCGTCGGTGCGCTCGTGGGGTGCGGCTGGGGCGGGGTGTGATCACCGGACTGGTCGTGCGGAACGGCGTCGTGCATACCGTCGTCGATCAGAGCGTCACCGGAGACGTCCTGACCGCTCTGCCCGGGGAGCTGCGGCTGCGCGGCCGACTGCGGCTGACCGGGAAGCTGGGGCTGACCTGCGACCACGGGCTGGCCCGGCGCTTGAGGCTGGCCCGAGAGTTGAGGCTGACCGGGAAGCTGCGGCTGCCCGGCGACCGCGGCCTGTCCGGGCGCCTGGGGCTGACCAGGAAGCTGGGGCTGCCCCGAGCTCTGGGGCTGACCGGGTACCTGGAGCTGGCCCCCGGTCTGGCCCGCCTGGCCCTGACCCGCACCCTGCGGTTGCCCCGGCCCTTGAAACTGCGCCTGCCCCAGGACCTGCTCGGTACCTTGCACCTGACCCGGCCCTTGCACCTGAGCCGGCCCTTGCACCTGCCCCGGCCCTTGAAGCTGCGCCTGCCCCAGGACCTGCTCGGCACCTTGCACCTGACCCGGCCCCAGCACCAGACCCGGCCCCTGCACCTGACCCGGACCCTGCACCAGACCCGGCCCCTGCACCAGACCCGGACCCTGGACCTGCCCTGGAATCTGGCCCTGCACCGGCGACTGACTACTGCCCGCCGCCCCGGTGCCCCGGTCCGCCTCCGCCGGCGGCAGTGCGAACACCGTGCGAGGTGCCGCTTCCTGTGCCGCAGCCCGCTCGCCCGCTGCCGCCAGCGCACGCCGCCGACGGCCGGTCGGCTGGCCTCCCTCGGCGGGAACCGCCTGCTCGACCTGGCCACCCGGAGCCGACGAAGCGTCCGCAGCCGAACCGCCGGAGGCCGCCGCACCCGTCCCCGCAGGCAACGCCGCCGCGGGCAGCGCACTCTGCGCGCCACCCCCGTGCCGAGCGCGCCGCCCGCCGCCGACGGGCACGCCCTGCGGCGGAACCGTGCCGCCCAGCCCCGTACCGGCCGCCGCGGTCCCAGCGGCATGCTCCGCGGCCGTCACGACGGCACCCTCGGAGACCCCGCCACCGGCACCCTCGGCGCCGTCACCCGCACCCTCGGCCGACCGCCCGCGCCGCCGCCCGGTGCCGCCGGACACCTCCACGGCCGCCGACGCGTGCGCCGCGGCCGACTCCTCGACCGCACGCCTCCGACGGCGCCCGGTCGGCGCACCGGCCTCCGCGACGGACGTAGCCGCGTCCCCGCCCTCTCCCGGACCTTCGCTGTCCAGGAAGGCGTCGACGGAGGACCGCCGCCGTCCGCCGACGGAGGTCTCGTCGGCAACGGCGAGCTCGGCGGGCGTCGCAGCCGGTACGGCCCCCGCGCCGCCCCCGATGGGGACTTCCAGCACATACGCGCTGCCGCTCATGCCCGGCACTTCATGGGTCTGCAGTACGCCACCATGCGCGCGCACGATCCCGCGCACGATCGGCTCGTGCACCGGGTCTCCCCCGGCGTACGGCCCGCGCACCTCGATCCGTACGACCTCACCGCGCTGCGCGGCGGCCACGACGACCGTGTTGTCCATGTATCCGCCCGCCGACACGGGCGCGTTGCCGGTCGCGTCGACTCCGGCGACGTCGGCGATGAGATGCGCTAGCGCGCCGGCCAGCCGCTGCGGGTCGACCTCGGCCTCGATGGGCGGCGCGTGCACGGCGAACTGCACGCGTCCCGGCCCGATCAGCTCCACGGCCCCGTCCACGCCCGCCGCGACGACCGCGTCGAGCATCACCTTCGTACGACTGATCTGCTCACTGCCCGCGTCGAGCCGCTGGTAGCCGAGGACGCTGTCGATGAGGGTGGTGATCCGCGAGTACCCGGCGGAGAGGTGGTGCAGCACCTGGTTGGCCTCGGGCCACAGCTGCCCCGCGTCATCGGCGGCGAGAGCGGCCAGTTCACGCCGGAGTTCGTCCAGCGGGCCCCGCAACGACTGCCCCAGCAGCGTCAGCAGCTGCTCGTGCCGGCCGGCGAGCGCCTCGTACCGGTCCTTCTCCCTCTCACCCAGCGCCGCGTACCGGTCCTCGCCGATGGCGATTTCCTCGTCGTGCTGTTCCTGGAGGTCCTCGAGCTCGTTGAGGTGCTTCTGGCGCAGGGCGGTCAGCTCGGAGGCATGCTCCTCCTCGATCCGCTCCAGCTCGTCCGCGTGCCGCTTCTCGAGGGCGGTCTTCTCCTCGACGACGGCGTCGTAGGACCGCCGGTCGGTGAAGGTCATGACGGCGCCGACGAGCTGGTCGCCGTCGCGCACCGGCGCGGTGGTGAGGTCGACCGAGACCTTGTCGCCGTTCTTGGCGAACACGACCTGCCCGCGCACCCGGTGCTTGCGCCCGGAGCGCAGGGTGTCGGCGAGCGGCGACTCCTCGTACGGGAACGGCGACCCGTCGGCACGCGAGTGCAGGATGAGGGTGTGCAGCTCCTTGGCGCCGAGGTCGCTGGCCCGATAACCCAGTATCTGAGCGGCGGCCGGATTGACGAGCACGATCCGCCCGTCGGTGTCGGTCCCGACCACGCCCTCGGACGCCGCCCGCAGGATCATCTCGGTCTGCCGCTGCGAGCGCGCCAGCTCCGCCTCGGTGTCCACGGTCCCGGTGAGGTCGCGCACGACGAGCATCAGCAGCTCGTCGCCGCTGTAGCCGTAACCGTCGTAGGCCTGCTGGCCGTTCTCGAGATTGGCGCTGGTGACCTCGACGGGGAACTCGGTGCCGTCCGTCCGCCGGGCGATCATCCGGGTCGGTTTGGTCCTGCCCTGCGGGTCCATGTGGTCGGGCCGGCGCATGGAGCCGGGAATCAGCTTGGAGTCGAACTGCGGCAGCAGGTCCAACAGCCCCCGCCCCACCAGTGCGGTCCCCGGGGTCTCGAAGGCCTCCAGGGCGATGGTGTTGGCGTTGACGACCGTCCCGTTGGCGTTGACCAGCACCAACGCGTCGGGAAGGGCGTCGAGTATGGCTGCGAGGCGAGCAGCACCTCGGGATGGCCTGCTGCTCACGAGACGCTTCCTCCCTGTTACCGCACCTTGCCGACCGCTCGGGCCATCTTGCCAACCTGCCCGCGACGTGTCACGCGAGGGAGTCTAAGGGCAGTGGTTGCGCCCGCGGCGCCGGATGAGAGGGAGGTCGCACGAGGAAGTGACGTAGAACGTGTGACCGTATTCCCGGGCCGGTCTCCTGGCCTGCGCGACTTTACGGAGCCGGTGTTTCCGCCAGGGGAAACCTGTGCACACGTTCGGTGACCGCGAACACGTCATGGCGGTGCCATGACCGTCCCTGCGGCCGCAGATCGGGCAGCAGCGGCACGAGCCGGTCCCAGCGGGCCATCTCGCAGCCGTTGGAGCGGTCGTACGAGGCGTCGACCGGGCGCCCGGCCCAGGTCCCGGTGACATGCGCGGTCGCGGGCCCGCCGTACTGCATGGTGCAGACGCTGCCGTCGGGCACGGGGGCGAAGGTCTCGCGCCCCCACTGGGTGCCGCGGTCGAGGGTCATGCAGGCGCCGGCCACGTCGGGGTGATCGCCGCTGCCGGGGTGGCAGTACAGCTGGTAGGTGCCGTCCCGGCCGGGGCCCGCGTGCCGCACGGTGACGGTGAGGTGATCGCCGGGGCGGTCCTCGTCGCGGACGGGCGGGGGCGGGAGCGGGGCGGCGTACGCGGCGGACGAGGCGGCGGAGAGGGCCGCGGTGGCTACGAGGAGGGCGCGGAGGGCGTTACGGGTGACCTGCGACATGACCTGACTAACGCCGGTCGGCCGGAGACGTTGCGCGCCGGTAAGCCCTTTGCCCTGCGGCGGGGCTGCCTAGTACCGTGGTGGAGGCCGATTGGTGACAGCACGCTCGACTGTGTCATCATCTGCACGCACCACTCGCGCTCGCGCGGGCGGCTGTGCTGGAGGCGTCGCCTAGTCCGGTCTATGGCGCCGCACTGCTAATGCGGTTTGGGCCTTCAAGCCCATCGAGGGTTCAAATCCCTCCGCCTCCGCTCTCCACCTCAGGGAGTCCCTGCCTTTCGGCGCGGGCTCCCTGAGGCGTTTTCAGACTCCCCGTGACCATGCCGCCCGGGGGCGAGTGGTGGGTGTGCACGCCGACGCCGACACCTACGCCGACACCGGCGAGGACGAACGCCAGGGCGGCCGGGCGACCATCGGCGTCGCAGCTGATCAAGCGGGAGCTCTGAGCACCCCGAAACGCCGTTTCCGCAGCTCACAAGGGGTAGAGCAAACGGATTTCACATGACGGCGGCAGTCATGTAATGTTCTTCCTGTCGCCGCGAGCGGGCCGAAAGGACCGGGACGGCGACGGAAAACAGAACAAGCACTCGTAGCTTAACGGATAGAGCATCTGACTACGGATCAGAAGGTTGCAGGTTCGAATCCTGCCGAGTGCACACAGGTCAAAGCCCCCTCGGGATCATCCCGGAGGGGGCTTTGTCGTGCCGTACAGCAGCGAAGTACAGCAACGGGCCTTGACTAGTCGGTGCCGCTGCCGCCCATCGCTTTGGACAGCTTGCCGAGGGCGGCGCGTACTTCTTCCTCGCTGGCTTCGGCGTAGACCTCCATCGTCATGGCGATCTGTGAGTGCCGAAGGATGCGCTGAGCCACCTTGGGATGGACCTTCAGGGCGACGAGTAGCGAACTGCACGTGTGCCGGGTGTTCCGGAGCGGGATGACCCGGAGGCCGGCGCGGCGGGCACGGAGGGCGAACATGCGGGTGAGGTTGCCCGGCTCGATCGGCGTCCCGTACTTCGTGGTGAAGACCAGGCCCCGGGTGTCCTGCCAGAGCTCCCCGGCTGCTTTCTGGTCGCCGGTCTGCTGAGCGCGGCGCATGCGGAGCGCCTTGAGGCAGAACTCCGGGAGGGGAAGGAAGTCGTCGGACTCCTCCGTCTTGGTCTCCCGGTGGAGGATCTGACGGCCCGCGCGCTGGATCTGGTGATCCACGTACAGCTCACCGGTCTCGGAGTCGATGGACTTCCAGGTGAGGCCGAGGACTTCACCACGGCGCAGGCCGAGGCAGAGCACCAGGACCCAGGCTGCGAAGAGCGGATCCTCGCGGGCCAGGGAGTCGGCGAGGAAGCGGCTCGCTTCGACGACGGACCAGGGCTTGATCCGGCGACGCCGAGGTTTGGGGACCTTGACCAGAGAGGCCACGTTCTTGCTGAGCTCTTCCTCGGTCACGGCGTGGGTGAGTGCAGCCCGGAGTGCGTCGCGCGCAGCTTGGACCACGCGCCGGGACGGGTACGCCTCACAGCAATCGCCGACGGCGCAGCAGCGCTGACGCTCCTTGGGCCGCTTGGCGTCTTTGCCCTGAGCGCAGCACTGACAGATGCCGGCCAGCTTGGTCAGCCACTCGCGCACATCCCGGACGGTCAGCTTGTCGAGCCGCTTCGCGCCCAGGTGCGGGGCGATGTAGAGCCGCACCGAGCCCTCGTACGAGACGTACGACAGCGGGGCGAGGTTGGGCTTCACGATCGAGTCGAGCCAGTAGGTGAGGAAGGCCTGCACCGTGCGGTGACGGGTCTGGACGGGACCTCTGGTGGCTTCGTTGTGGAGCTTGATCCACTTCTCGTGAGCGTCCTCGCGCGTCTTGCCGTAGACGTACTTTCGCTTGCGGTCACCATCGGGAGTGGTGACCCAGACGTAAGCGGCGAAGCCGTTCTTGTACGGGTAGATGGACCCTTCGCCGTTGGCGCGCTTCCCGCTCATGCGGCCCACCTTTCGTCATCGGCCGCGCAGCGGTTCACGTACTCGTCGACCCAGGCCGGGAGGATGCGCCGGTTGCGGCCGACCTTCACGGAACGGATCTCGCCGCTGAGTACGAGCGCCTTTGTCTTGGAGAGGCCGAAGCCGAGCATTTCGGCGACCTCAGCTGTCGTGTGCCACTTGCGCTGGATCGTCACTGTGGTCACTTGGTCGGTTCTCCTTCCGTTCCGGGGGCGGGTTCGAGGGATGCGGCGAGCCAGGATTCGGCGGAGGAGAGGCCGGTTCCGGCGAAGACCCAGTGGGCAAGGACGTACGTGGTGTTGGGCTGGTCATGGGTTGGTGTGGTGTCGCGTTGTGCTCGGCGCCATTCGGCGCGGGCGTCGCGGAGGGCGCCGAGGGTGGTGGAGTAGCGGCGGGACTTGGTGGAGAAGTGGCCGCGGAAGCCGAGCATGTGAGCCCAGGCGCGCAGGCGGAGGTGTTCCAGGCTCTTGAGGGCGCCGAGGGTCCAGGCGGTGCGGATGAGGCGGCGGGCGTGGTCGCTGATGTCGAGCTGGGCGAGTTCGGCGGCGAACTTCAGGGGGCGGTCGAGAGCTCCCGTGGCGGTTTCGGCGCCCTTGGTGGCGTACTTGGCGATGTACGCGGCGACCGCGCGCTCGGTCAGCTCCTGGCCGTCGTTGAAGTCGGCGGATCGGATGGTGCGGACGTCGAGTTGGCGTCCGAAGGTGAAGGTGTGGGTGCGGTTGTCGATGGTCGGGCCGTCCACGCGGACCTTGGTGGTGGCGGTGCGGATGGCGTCGGTGAGCAGGTCGGCGGTGGCCCAGGGCGGGGGTGGCGTGTCTCCGCCGGTGGGGCCGTCGATGCGGATGACGGCGTGGAAGTGGACGGCGCCGCGTTTCTGGTATTCGGCGACCTTGGCGAAGGAGACGCGGGCGTGATCGCGGAGGCGGCGTTGTGAGAGGCCTGCGCGCTTGGCGACTTCCCGGCGCAGGTAGGTCGAGAAGCGCCGCCAGAGGGCGCCCGCGTGGGCGTTCCAGAGCACGGCCGCGTCGTAGTCGTAGGTGTCCGGGTCGAGCGGGGTGCCGAGTGCGTCGTCGTCCTGGTCGTGGTGGAGGCCGCAGCGGCAAGTGCGGCCGTTGGAGGGGCGGTTGTGGACCGGGCCGAAGCTGGGGGCGGTGAAGGTGGCGAAGACGCGGGGGTGGGTGGCGACGTGCTCAGGGATTCCCTTCCCGCCACGCAGGCCCGACGTGATCAGGTGGAAGGTGTCGCGGCGGTAGACCTCGGCGCAGGCCGGGCAGCGGGTGGTGCGGCGGTTGTTGCAGCGGACGAGGAGTTGGCCGGCAGGGAGGCTGGTCGAGTCGAGGTGGTGGAGGACGTTGCCGATCTCGCCGGTGGTGGTGTCGACGTCGTATTCGGTGCGGTGGCCGTCGAGGCGGATGGGTGTGGTGCAGCCGCCGAGGGTGGAGAGCTGGCGGAGCATACCGGGGAGCGTGCCCTGTGTGGCCAGGTTCGCGAGTTCCGGGAGTGGGGCCGGAGTGGTGCGGGTGAAGATGGCGTTTCTCCTTCTGGCTGGCTCGGTCGGGAGGGACAGGCCCCGGGGCGGCGAAATGCTTGGTCGTGTGCCGCCGCCCCGGTGGCCAAAGGACGAGGGCTCAGCGCCGGTTGTGGTCTCGGAGCAGAGAGCGCAGGACGACGGCGGCGACGGCGACGGAGATGGCCGTGACGGCGACGGCGGCCAGGAGCGCGGTGAGGACGACTCCGCCGACGAGCACGACCGCGACCGTGTTCTTGTCGATCGAGACCGACGGGAGCGAGCGCGGTATGGGCGCCGGGTCGGTCGGGGTGTGGGTGTGGGCGGGCGGCGGGGTCGGGTTGTCGGGGTACTTGGGCAGGAACACGGCCGGGGACTCCTTATCTACTCGTCTAGTCATGTGAGCCGTTTATGACGTCCACGCCGGACCGGGTGCCGGACTCGATGGCGGGCGCCATGAAGGTGTGGGAGAGCCAGAAGCCGAACAGGGCGATCAGGACCACGACCCAGGTGCGGACGCCGAGGAACTTGACCGCTCCCCAGGCGAAGAAGCCGAGGACGAACACGAGCGGGAGGCTGACGGTCACGGGTGCGGGGGTCCTTTCAGCGGACGGGGCAGCGGTGGGTGCGGGCGGCCAGTTCGGCGGCGGCGCGGCTGTCGTAGTCGGCGGAGAAGCCGCAGCGCGGGGCGGTGCAGGCAGCGGTGTGCTTCTCGCGGCCCCGGTCGTCGTACGCGGTGGCGACCTGGACGGGGCCGATGCGGGTGACGTTGCGGAAGCGGCGGTTGGCGGTCACGGATGATCTCCTTTTCGTTGATCGCTCACCCAGGGGGTGCGAGGGCCTGTAGACAGGCGGCATGTCACGAAGAACACGGGGGCTGATCGCCTTCGGCGGGATCGCATTGATACTTGGGCTCGGGGCCGCAGGGGGACGGTGGTGGCTGGGCGAGTCCTGGGCCACCGTGATCACGATGGTCTGTTTTTGCCTGCTGCTCCTTTTGGCCAACGCAGGAATTCAGCGAGTGCGGCGGAAGAGGTAGCGCCTCCCGGTGAAATCCGGCCTTCAGAGTTGGGCGGCGATGGCGTCGGCCATGGGTGCGGGAACTCCCAGGCGGGCGCGGAGGGTTGGGGTGTCGATCGGGGTTCCGGTGCGGGTGTGGTGTTCGGCGGCGACCTTGCGGGCGTGGTCGACGAGGGCGGCCGGGACGGAGACGGTGGGGCGCTCGGGCGGTGCTTCGATGGCCGGTTGGGCGGGTGGTTCAGGGGTGAGTTCGGGCGTCTCCTCCTGGTCCTCGATGGCCGGTTGGGCGGGTGGTTCGAGAGCGGGTTCCGGCGCGTCCTCCTGGTCCTCGACGTCGAGCTCGATGTCGTCGTCCGATGCCACCGTTGGGGCGGAGTGGGCCAGGAGCGTGCCGCCGAGGAAGGCGACCGCGGGCCAGCCTGCGACGAGGATGCGCAGCCAGGCCGGCACGTGGGTCACGTCGAGCAGTCCGGCGGTGGCGACGTTGGCACCGAGGGATGCGGTCAGGGCGATGACGAACCAGCACCAGCCGGACGCTTTCGCGTCGCCGGAGCGCAGTCGGCGCCAGGCGGCGACGAGCAGCAGGTCGACGCTGATCGGGTAGGCCCACGCTTTCCATCCGTCCTGTCCGGCCGCCGCAGCGATGTCGTGCAGGTGGGCGAAGGACAGGGCGGCGGCAATGAGCGCCTGGACGAGCACCGCGTCGACACGGGCCAGTAGGGCGCGCATGATGCGGCTCCTTCCGGGTTTCAGACATGGCGGGGGTAGGGACGTGGCGCGAGGCGGTCACGCCGACCGGGGTGCGGGGGAGGTCAGTCGGTCACCGGGTGCGGTGTCACGACCGGGGCCGGGGCCTCGACCGGTCGTACGGGCACGTCCGGGCGGAAGGGCTTGAGTGCGGGCAGGTCGGGGACCAGGTGCGCGGCGTCGCGGCAGGTGTCGGCGGCGTCGCTGAGGGAGAGGTAGGGGGTGCGGATGCGGGACCAGCCGCCGGAGGTGTCACCCGCGACGGCGAGGCCGGGGCGTTCGGGGGCGATGGCGCAGGCGGCGTAGACCGCTTCGGGGGCGATGTCCCCGAGCGCCATTTTCGCGGAGGCTTCGTCGTTGACGCGGTGGCAGACACGGCCGGTCAGCTGGGCCCGCAGCATGGTCGCCCCCTTGCCGAGTTCGGCGCCGAAGCGCTGTCCGCAGACTTCCAGGTAGATGCCGGCGGCGCGGCCGAGCTGGGCGAGCCGGATGAGGTGGGTGACCATCTCGTCGCGGCGTTCCTCGTCCTTGCGGGTGGCGACGAGGAAGAGTTCGGCCACTTCGTCGACGAACAGCACAATCGGCGTGGGTCGTTCGTGCTCGGGCAGGCCCCAGATGTCGGAGGTGATCTCCTCGTCGGGGGTGTCCAGGGCGATGCCCTGCCGGGCCTTGATCCGGTCGTATCGGTCCTCCATTTCCTTGACGAGCGCGGGCAGCAGCTCGGCCGCCTGCTCAGGGTCGGTAGCGAGGGCTGAGAGCCGGGGCGCGAACGGCGCCAGTTCGACACCCCGCTTGCAGTCGATGCCGACCATGGCGACCGGCTGCGAGGCGAGCCCGGCGATCAGGTGCCGCTGATACATGGACTTGCCGGACAGCGTTGCGCCCAGGGTGAGTTGGTGCGGGATGGTGCGGTAGTCGCGTACGAACGGCATGGCGTCCTCCCGCAGCGCCACCGGGATGCGCAAGAACTCGCTGTCGGCCGTGCGCGGCATCCGCACCCGCCGCAGCACATCGAAGCCCACGAGCCGCAGCTCCACGACGCCCGGCTTGACGGTGGTGACGTAGACGGCGTGAACGCCCCAGGCATGCCGCAGCCGTTCGGCCGAGGCGGCGACGTCGGCGGGTTCCTGCCCCGGCGCGAGCCGCAGCCGGATGCGCAGCCCGGTCGAGGTGGGCCGGATGAGACCCCGCCGGGGCGGGACGGGCCGCACCTCCCGGCGGGTGGTGGCCTTGACCGCCAAGGCCCGCAGCCGGGACGGCGCCACGGTCAGCCCGCAGGCCTCCATGACCGAGCCGTAGGAGCCAAGGAGCCGGGCCGTGGATATCGGCAGGCCGATGGTGGACCAGTACACGCCCGGGTGCTTGGCCCGGGTGTAGGCGGCCCCGCCGCCGAGCGCGGCGAGGGGACCACCCACCTCCAGAAGCGTCGTCAGGTCGGACATCAGGCGGCGGCCCCCGCAGCGGCCGGGAACGCGGCCGGGGTGACGGCAGCGGCGCGGAAGGCGATGCCGTGCCGCTGCTGCCCGTTGAACACGCTCTCCCACGGCCGGGCGACCAGACCCGGCAGCGAGACCGGTGCCCCGAGGTTCAGCCCCTCAGACACACCGCTCTCCGGAACGGTGACCTTGATCAGCGACGACTCGCCGTCCTCGATGTGAACGACACCGATCGTCATCAGCGCCTCACCGCTGACAGCATCCTTCGCGATCTCGCCCGTCTGACGGTCGCGGACCTTGGGCTCGGGAGCCTCGGTCAGCAGGATCGTCGCGGCCGAGGTCTCAACACGGATGGTACGCAAGGCAGTTTTCCTATCTACTCGTCTATATATGTAGCGGTCCACGAACCCGGTTACCGGGAACGTGCGGACCACCCTGCCACACAACTTGCCCACTCGTCTATACGAGTATGCGCGTTGGAGTGTACGAGTTTGAGAGACCTGCTCAGGTGCCCGAGTGTCAGACCCTTCCGCCATGCTCTGCCCATGCTGATTGCGACCAACAGTCGGGGCCATGTGGTGAAGCGCCCTTCGGAGCCGGAGATAGGAACGATGCTTGCCGACCTGGATCAGGGCGATCACCTGATCCTTGAGCGGCAGGACGAGAGCCAGGAAGGCGACTGGTATATCCAGGTGCTGTCCAGCGGGGACGACACCTACCAACTGGAGTACCGCGACGGCGTTCCCGCGGAGCACTACCAGACACAGGCCGTGTCGCAGGAGAAGGTCCTGCAAGCACTCGTCAGCTGGGTGGCCGACAAGCCCACCTGGCGGGAGGGCTTCACGTGGACCAACATCGGCCACTGGTTCATGCCGGCCCCCGAGGACGAGGGCCATCCGACGGTCTAGTACTGCGCCGCCGCTCATGTGATCAGGTCGCCGGGAGCTGGTACGACAGCACGTATGCGTCCGCCGCCATGACCGTGTCGCACACCTCGACGGCCCGCCCCTCGGTGTCGAAGGCGGTGCGGATCAGGTGGATGACCGGCACGCCGGAGGCCAGCCGGAGGGTCTTCACCTCGACGGGCGAGGGCATCCGGGCCCGGATCTCCTCCTCGAAGTGGTCAAGGCGATGGCCGAGTTCTTCGAGACGGGCGTAGATGCCACCGGGCCCGGGGTTGGGCTCGGCGATCTGCGTACCGCGCGCGATGTCGAGCGGCAGGAAGGACGTGGCGAACTCGACCGGCCGCCCGTCCAGCAGATACCGCCGCCGACGGGCCAGCACCCGCCGCACGGACCCGAGCCGCGCGGACACGTCAGGACTGGCCTTCTCCTCCTTCACCTCTAGCGAGTCGACCTGCGGGTGACTGCCGGCGGCATCGGCCTCCACGATGAACGCGGACTTGCCCTGCTCCCGGTGCCGCCGCGCGAACCGGTCCGAGGCCAGACGCCGCACGGGCGGCCGGGGCCGCACGAAGACGCCCTTGCCGTGCTCGGCGTGCACGAGCCCTTCCCCCTGGAGGATGGAGAAGGAGTTTCGAACCGTCATACGGGATACCCCGTAATGCTCGACCAGGTCGGCTTCCGAGGGCAGCTTGTCGCCCTCGTGGAATCGCCCACGGTCGATGGCCTCGCGCAGCTGGTCGGCGATCTGCCGGAAGACCGCACGATCACTCGTGGGGTCCAGGTCGCCGAGGAGGCCGGAAGGAAGAGAAGGGCTCACGCGCGTACTCCTTTAGGTATCTAGACGTGTGGGCGAGTCTTGTTGCTACGGTGGAGAGCCTAGCCAGCCGAGAGGGCCGAGGAACGTGAGCACCGACCGTCCGCACTCCGTGAGCGTCGCCGGAGTCATCGTCGACGCCGAGAACCGCGCCCTCCTGATCCAGCGCCGCGACAACGCCAAGTGGGAACCCCCGGGCGGCGTCCTCGAACGCGAGGAAACCATCCCCGAGGCCCTCCAACGCGAAGTCCTCGAAGAAACCGGCATCAAGATCGCCCTCCCGGCGACCCTGACCGGCGTCTACAAGAACATGACGGGCCTGA
Source organism: Streptomyces sp. NPDC001617 (assembly GCF_053596855.1). Taxonomy (NCBI): domain Bacteria; kingdom Bacillati; phylum Actinomycetota; class Actinomycetes; order Kitasatosporales; family Streptomycetaceae; genus Streptomyces; species Streptomyces sp. NPDC001617. The sequence continues at coordinate 34,756 of NZ_JBSFHA010000019.1, read as the reverse complement.
TCGTCTCGCTGGTCTTCCGCTGCCAGGCCGCCGACGGCACACCCACCACCGGCGACGAGACCCGCGCCCTGCGCTGGGCCACCCGTGAAGAAGTCTCCGACCTTGCCGACGAGGCGTACGCGATCCGCGTCCTGGACGCACTCGACGCGACGTCCCCGCCGGCCATCCGCGCCCACGATGGCGTGAAACTCGTCTAGCCCGAACCCGCTGCACATGGCGGCCTACCAGCACGAAGGAACTTGTATGCACGAGTATACGAGTACAGCCCGGGTCTGGGGGCTCACTTGCCCAGGATTTCCGGAAGAGGTCAGCCGAGCCCGCCGCTGGACCCGCGACATCCTGCGCGGCTCACCCCTCGCCGAGGACGCCGGGCTGATCGTGAGCGAACTGAGCGCGAACGCGGTTCTGCATACGGCCAGCGGCCGGGACTCGGGCAGCTTCCATCTGGCTCTGGCGGTCTCCTCGCAGGTCATTGCCCTGTCGGTGACGGACGGCGGAGGTGCCGGCACGACCCCGAAGGTCGAGCACCAGGACCAGGAGGCCGAGCACGGCCGGGGTTTGGGCATGGTCAGTGCTATCGCGCACCGGGTCGTGGTCCACGAGAGCGACGGTGGCCACACGGTCACCGCGGAACTCTTCACGGGCGCCCGTGTGGGAGGCCACCTGTGGTGACCAATGCAACCCGTCGCGGCTACTGGTGCGAGTGCTGGACCCAAGACCCTGCCGAACCGGAACGACCGACGCTCCGCGGCTCCTTCGACGCCTACTCAGCCGCTCAGGCAGACAGATGGGTAGCAGTTGCACTGCGCACGATCTCTCCGGCACTCGACTCCGGAGCGTCCGATGACGCATGGACCTGGCTGTACCAGGGCCGCATAGCGACACGGCAGGCTCTTCTGCGCAGGCAGCCGTGCCGGGTTTCAGTGACTCATGACAGAACCTGCATCACATGGACCATCCGTCCGGTGATCTTCCTGCCGCTCGCACACCGCCAAGGCGCCGAACTCCCAGCCTGCGTAGACGACTTCAAGCCCCACGCGTCCGACTGAGTTACAACTTTCTCTACTGGTTCAAGGCGGCTCGCTCCGCTCACCGCGCGCGGCCCGGCCCCCGGCCGGGCCTGCGCTCCTGTCTCTGCCCCGCTCCAGCCCGGCCGGCGCCCGTGCCGCGCTCAAAGCATGCAGCCACCTGATGCCAGAGAAGGAGTACGTGGCTGGGGCGGTCGGCTCCGCGGCTTTACGGAGCCACTTTGGCGCGAGCCTCGAAGATCATGGCCCCAACGTCGTGCTTTACCGGGCAGGTCCACAGACTGCCCGACGCGCCGGAAGCTTACGGGGCCATGATCACTCGCGCCAAAGCAGCGCCACCCCAAAGCCGCTCCACCGACCTCACTCGGTTGTCAGGCCCGCGACCCAGGACACAGATAGAGTGGCTCGCTGTGAGCACACCACCTCCCAGCGGAGCGCCAGCGCAACAGCACCTGTTACTACGGGTGAGCAAGGCCAATAAGAAGACGCTGGGACTCTTCGCCGAAGGGATCAACCTGGCGAATGCAACCGCCAGGACCCTGGTGGACCTACAGCATCAATCGTGCGCCGACAGGATACTTCTCGCCAAGACTTTCCTAAAGTCTGGCGATCGACTGATGAGAACGCGTCCGCCCGAGTACCGAAGTGCAATTAGTCGATACTACTACTCGATGTATCACGCACTTCGGGCAGTCGCCTACTTCAACGAAGGCGGAGATGACAAAGAATCTCACGCCGCACTGCCAGGAGCAGTACCTCACGATTTCCCTGACAGTGCAATTTGGCAAAACGAGCTCAAGGATGCACGCTCGCGCAGAAATGAAGCCGACTATGATCCATACCCCATCAACCCGAGGGATTGGCGGGATGTGGCAAAAGACCTCCAAAGCAAAGCGCCCAAGCTGTTGCTGCTAGCCGAATCATACCTTAAGCAGAAGGGGTGCAGTCATCTATGAGCTCTGCCAGCGAAAATGTTCCGGAATTCCTTCGCCAGGAGTTTCGGACGCGGGGAGGAATCGAGGTTCTCGACGTATCGGTGCGGGCATATCCGGATGAAACTAACTATATCGTCCTTGTTGACGAACAGGACTTGCCGGAAGCCGCCCAAATTGGCAACTCACTTGATGACGTAATCTCTTCACCCGAGAGCCGATCCTTCGTTATTGTCAGGAAAGCGCCGAAGGAGCTCGTACGGACTTCGTCTGCTCCATTGAGTGCAGGCGTTCAAGACCCTCGCGCGACGGACCTTTCGCGCCTAATTAGTGCCCGTTCTCGCGTATCAGAAGCCCAGCCCAGCCTTTCCTACGTGCGAGACGTCGAATTCAATCTATCCGCCGTCACCGCCTCCCGACACCATCTAATCTTCGGTAGGCGGGGGGCTGGAAAGACAGCACTGCTAGTAGAGGCGAGGAGGAAGCTCTCCAGCGAAGGGGCAATTTCATGCTGGATCAATATGCAGACCCTTCGCAACGAAACACCAGACCGAGTATTCCTCTATGTCCTAGAAGAGATCTCGGAATCGATTGTATCTAAACAGCAGCAACTTAGGCCCGAGTCCATCATTTCCGTTATGGCTGTCGAACTGTACGAAAGTGTGCGGCGCCTGCTGTCTTCCACGGGCGAAGTGGACACGAAGGAGGTAATGCGGCTAATCCCGCAGGCTCAGAGGACGATTCACCGATTCTTGGAAATGAGTGACCTCCGCTTCTACATCTTTGTGGATGATTTCTACTACCTACCCCGGAATGATCAGCCTAGAATTCTCGATATGCTGCATGGTGCAGTTCGGGATTGCAACGCCTGGTTGAAAATTGCTTCTATCCGTCACTTGACGCGATGGTTTCAGTCTTCTCCCCCATTGGGCCTTCAGACCATGCACGACGCAGATCTGATTGATCTGGACGTCACATTGCAGGACCCTCAGCGTGCCAAGACCTTCCTCGAAAACATCTTGCACCAATACGCAAAGCATGTAGGCGTCGCGTCACTGGGCCGTCTATTCCACGCGGCAGCGCTGGATCGATTGGTTCTGGCCTCAGGGGCGGTGCCGCGCGACTATTTGGTATTGGCCGGCAGTGCGATCTCGAAGGCACAGCGACGGCAAAACGCCAAGTTGGTCGGAGTGCAAGATGTGAATCAAGCTGCTGGCGATGCGGCGCAAGTGAAGTTGCAGGAGCTCGAAGATGACATGGCAGCAGACGTAGCTTCAGCTACCCGCACAATCTCAGGCCTCAAGGCCATTCGAGATTTCTGCCTTGAAGAGACAAGCTTCACTTACTTCCTTGTTGGCTATCGAGACAAGGAAGACAACCCTCACCTCTATAGCATCATCACAGATCTTCTGGATGTACGCATGATTCACCTAATTGATGCCGGGGTTTCTGATGCTCACGCAGCAGGTCAACGATCCGAAGTTTACATGTTGGATCTGAGCCAATTCTCAGGTTCCCGCTTGAAGCAAGGAATCCAGGTTTTGGACTTCTCTGGCGGAAAGATCGTTTCTCGCAAAACTCGCACTTCAGATACAGCAAAAACAGGTAACACACCCCGCCAAGTTATTGCCATTTTGCGAGCTGGGCCAACATTTGAACTACGAAGGCTAAGTGAAGTGATCGCCTAGTAGTCGCGGGAGGCAAACTCTGGCGCGCTATGAAGAGCTACCTCTACTAACCCGGCCACCTACAGCGTATCGATGGTGTAGTCATTTTCGAATAGCTTATGAACCGGCATACTTCGCACATCTGCAGCGGTGTAAACAGAAGGTCCGGAGGGCCTAGGCCTGAAGTACCAATCCCTCCTTACAGTCCTCTGCACCTTGCCACCATAAAGGCCGTTCCTGAGCCCCGGATAAACTCGGTATGCGCGATCAAAGGTTGGCGTACAGCCAGTGAAGGGATATACGGATACTTTTCCATGCTTCCGCTTGAAAGTAAGCCCTGCGCCTGCAGCTACATCAAGGGGAACACCAGCTTGTACCGGAGCGGAAACACTGAATTCGACAGAGGCGTTAGCTGACTGAAAGATCGCAGCAAAACCCGAGTAGGCGCGCAAATGCTCTGTGACGAGCACCCAATCGAGACGCCACTGGCCTGCTGCAAGTGTTTCCCTTAGCGCTCTGACAAGCTCACCCTCATTGGCTAGGCTGAACGCTTCCCCATCCTCGATGTAGAGGATGCATCCCGCCCCGCCATCTATTGATACGGTAAGGGTTCCACCTGATTCGAGTGCATTGACTCCAGCACCCAAGTCAAGTGAGAAATTGCCCGTATCACCAATGATGGTGCGACTGAGCCGGTTTCCAGCAAGCGGTGCGGGTTGAACACCCAAAGCGTTCAGTGCACTATCAACCTTCACGAACTTCTTCGTGGGGTTGAAATACCCGACGTCCCCTAGAGCAACTGTTTCGTACGGCTCCCACGTGCCCCAGTCGCCTGTCGCAGCGTTGACCCAACGAACATAGCTTTCGGAAGTTGCCTGTGCCATAGGTGCTCCCGCTGTCGCATCAGAGTGGACGCAACCCTGATTCCAGGATGCGCCGAACGGCCCGCTGACGCACGTCGAGGGATGGACGCGGTTCTGCACACTCTCTGACCCCAATCACGTCGTCGTCGACGAGTTGGCACTGCAGATGTCCTGGGATCCCGGCAAAGGCCTTCGTGACGTCGACCGTGGCGGCGAGCATGCCGAGAATCGATAACTATTGCCGGCACCCACGTGCAGACGTGCCAGACCCGTGCCAGATCGTGCGGGGAACCACGGGGAACACTGGGGAATCAGTCGGCCACCTGCCAGGCTCCGACACCGCTTCACCGCAGGTCAAGGTCATGGTTGGCCTCGAAGCACACGAGCTTCCCAAGCTCAGAGCGCGGGCACCGCCTGTTTTACGATCTCGACAACCTGAGCAGCGTCACCCAGGATCACGATGTGACCGACGACGAACTGATCCTGGCTACCCGTGCACGCGTGGCCGGCCGGGGACTACCCTGTCCCGCGTCCGCCGAGGACGTCACCAAGGTCGAGCGAATCGTGGGCCACCGGATGCCCGAACTGCTGAAGCGGATGTACCTCGAAGTCGCCAACGGCGGCTTCGGCCCGTCGAAAGTGCCGTCCCTCACCGACACAGGCAAGTGGTTCGGCGACCGCGCGGACATCGCCATGGCCTACGACGACTTCGCCAAGGACCCCGATCACCCACTCCCACCGGGAATCGTGCCTCTCATGAACCGCGGCTGCGCCATGTGGACACTGATCGACTTCCGCACCGCAGACGGGCAGATATGGGACTGGGACCCCAACCTCTGCTGCCTCCCCCACGCCCTCGCCCCGCTCGAACAATCACTGGCCCAGTGGCTCACCGACTGGCTGCACGACGTCATGCCCGACGGGCCCTACCCACACCGCGAACTGTCCAGCAGGGATTGCCCCCACTGGTGACGTCCAGGATGAGTCCGCCGTCTCACTTTCCGTCTCATTCATCACCGTTCACGGCCGTTCAGGCGAGACCGAGAGCCGTCCCAAGACTGGCGGCGAGCCGCCCATGAACCCAGATGAACACCCCCGTACCCAGCCCAAGCCCCTACCCCCACAGTTGGAAAGCGTGTGGGCCGACGGACGCATATCGCCTCGCCTGGACGACCGCAGCCTGCGTAGGGTCACGCGTTAGAGACGACCGGGGCCATGGGGGTCCACGCCGCGCCGGGGGACAGGAGGACGGTGAGCAGGAGACGCTACGTCGCCAAGGGGGTTCCGGGTGGCTATCGCATCTGGGACAACCGAGGACGCCGATGGTGGGGAGACCTCTACGAGCTCTGTCCTGACGACCTCCTGACAGAGCTCAACGGCCAGGCGGACCCAACGCGGATCACAGCGCTGATGAAGCGCTACAGGGCCCAGAAGCGATGAGTGGCGTTGTGCCGTCGACGACTCCGACGCTGGGAGCCGTCAGGGGAGCTTCTTCATCACCCGCAACCCGATCCAGTACGCGAGGACGGCAACCGCGAGGCTGACGAGCGCAGCGGCTGTATTCGGATACTCCTGGGTCAGTTGCTTCGCCGTTTCAAGAGCCGGCCCGCGACTGAAGAAGAAGCCGGTTGTGGCCGCCAGGGTGGCTCCGGCCTTGTCCTTGGTCCACCGCACCTTTGGCCCGGAGTTGCTTGTCACCGGATGGTTGTATCGGGGACGTGGGCGGTGCGCAAGATCTGGGCGACCAGGAGAGACCACCCTTCCGCTCCGTGGGTGCGCGGTACAGCAGCGAAGTACAGCAACCCCAGCAACCGGTAGCACCCCACACCGGCCCGCAAGGGTCGCCAGGCAACCTCTATGACCTTCAATGGCCGATCTCTGCAGAGCTACGGATCAGAAGGTTGCAGGTTCGAATCCTGCCGAGTGCACACAGGTCAAAGCCCCCCCCGGGATCATCCCGGAGGGGGCTTTTTCGTGCCGTACGGCAGTCGAGCGCGGCCCGGTGGACCTTCAGGCCGGCCAGGAGCGAGCTGCAGGTGTGCCGGGTGTACCGCCTGGCGGTGACGGGCGGCGGCGGCGCCGGCACGGCCTCGAAGGTCGAGCACCCGGACCAGGAGGCCGAGCGCGGCCGGGGCCTGGGCATGGTCAGTGCCATCGCCCACGGGTCGTGGTCCATGAGAGCGACGGCGGCCACACGGCCACCGCGGAACTCTTCACGGGCACCAACGCGGGAGGCGACCTGTGGTGACCAAGGAGATCCGTCGCCGCTACCGGTGCGAGTGCTGGACCCAAGACCTCACCACGGGACGACGACCGGCACTCCTTGCCTCCTACGGCGCCTCCACGGCACCCGAGGCAGACAACCGGGTCGCCGCCACCCTCCGCACCCTCACACCAGCACTCGACCCGGAGATTTCTGACGAGGCGTGGGACTGGCTGTGTGAGGGCCGTATCAAGGCCCGCAGAGCATGCTGGTGCTTCGGCCCCTGTGAAGTGTCCGTCACCCAGGCCGACTTGTGCATCACCTGGACGATCCGGCCCGTGCTCCTGCTGTCGTTCGCGCATCGTCAAGGCGGTCAACTACCAGCCTGTGTACACGACTTCAAGTCTCCAGCCACCGACGACTGGAAGCCTTCCATCATCTAGCCCACACCCTCCGCCGCCCCTCGGTCGCCGTCATGTCGCCATCGTGACGGGCCTATGAGAAAGTGGTCTTTGTGGAAGGTTTCGGAAGAAAGGGATCAAATCATGCCTCTTCCGAGCGGAAGATTCAGGCTCCACAGCTACCAACACAATGGCCAGTGGCTCTTCGTTGCCAACGACACAAGAGGCCCTGACCGAGTCGTAGAAGCGCATCCCTACAAGGACGAGGTCCGCAACGAGTTCGAGGCCAAGCCCGACGGCAACGGCGGGATCCACCTCTACAACCCTGCGACGGACTGCTACTTGTTCGTCTCCAACGACACCGAGGCCGGCGACCGGGTAGTGGAAGCGCACCCATACGAGCACGAGCCCCGGAACAGCCTCTACCCCAACGCGCAGTCGGACGGTAGCTGGACGTTCTGGAGCGCTGATGCCCAAGGATTTCTGTTCCTGTCCAACGACACCGAGGGCGGCGACTACATGATCGAGTCACACCCGCCCGATGAGATCCGCAACCGCTTCTACGCGGAACCCATTTGACCCACTCACCGCCCCACTCACCGCCCCGCTCGCCATCCCCGAGCTGGGCGGTGAGCACGTCCAGAGACAGTTCGCAGTCCCACGCGACCGACTGAGGTGCGACCTCATCACCAGTCACCGGGCTCAGACTCCCCGCCCGGAGCGGTTGGACGTGCCGGATGTGTGCCACATCCCGCGGAGAGCGGCGCACCGCGCGCCCGAACTGCCGGTCGTGACGGGCAACTGGTTCTTGGCAAGGAGCCCGTTGCCCTGTCACGATCAAGCCGTGGTCGACCTTTCGAAAGTCGCGAGGCGTGTAGACGTCCTCGCCGACCTGTTGGGCCCGGCGGTCGGCGTCATGCTGCTGGTGATGGGGATCAGGACGTACCGCGACGGGGGCTCCATGGGCTGGCCCGTCGCGGGATTGCTCATCCTCCTGATCAACCTCTGGGTGGCCGGGCGTCGGCTCGCCCGGCGTAGGAAACCCAGACCATCGTCGTAGGGACACGAAGCAGCGGAGCACAGCAGCCCCCAACTGCAGCCGACCGCCAAGGACTCAAGGGAGCTGGGATGCCGCGGTTCATGGACTGGTCCGTAGTCGCGATGGGATGCGCGCTGGTCCTCGCGAGTCTCGGCGGCCGGTGGTGGGAGCGGACCAACGCTCGCAACGGAGCCGGCTTCGATCAGGGCATGCGCTTCTTCTGGGCATGGCTCCCCCTCCTCATGGGCCTGGGGATGATCGGCACCAACGTGCCGCGCCTGCTGCACGCGTCCCACAGCATCGTGATGATCGCGGACACTCTCAACGTCGTATCGGCGGTCACGACGCTGCTCCTGGCCCTCCGAGCGGGTCGTCACCTCTTTCGGACGCGAGGTCTTCGCACCCTCGAATGACGGCAAAGCCGGCAAAGCCGGCAAAGCCGGCGACGACGAGCACGGACGGCGCCGGGTCGCAGAGAGGCAGCGGGGCACGGGACCGTCTGGGGCTTGGCCCTTGATGATGGAGTTACCCAGGCCCTCGGTCTGGAGCCCCACAGGTCCGTCGCATGGCTGGAGGTCATCCGGCTGTGCAGGCGGGCCGTTCGGCTCTACCGGCCGTCGGCGACCGCGGTTAGCTTCGTGTGCGTAACCGGAGCCGGTCGGGCATGTGGGAGGTCGCCATGTCGGTCGAGCAACGAGCCAAGACACCGTGGCTGCCGCCGCGCTGGTTCATCCGCCTGGCCTGGTACGCGCACCGGGGTCTGTACCGGGTCTTCGGAGGCCGTCTCGGCCTGTGGCGGCCACGTGCCAACGGCTGGGGCGCCCTGCGGCTGACCACCACCGGCCGCCGCACAGGCCGCCGGCGCAGTGTCATCATCGGGTATTTCGAAGACGGGCCGAACCTGGTCTCGCTCGCGATGAACGGGTGGGGTGAGGGTGAGCCCGCCTGGTGGCTCAACTTGCAGGCGCACCCGGACGTGACCGTCGATCTGGTCGACGGGCAGCGGCTGGTTCACGGTCACGCCGCATTGGGTGAGGAGCGGTCGCGGCTGTGGGCCCGGTGGCGCGAGATCGACAAGAACCTGGACGCCTACGCGGCACGCCGGCCGCACGACACCGCAGTGGTGGTTCTGGAGCCCCGAGCCAGTGTGCCGGACCCTCCGCAAGGCGACTGATCGGCCGACGCCCCATCTTCAACTGGCACCTCATCTTCAACTGGCACCTCATCTTCGACTGGCACAGGCGCCGACCGGTGGTCTACTACTGAAATCCAGGAGGACTCACAGGTCCGAGCCGTCTCGACCTTGGTTCATGACCGGCTGCCTCAAGGCCCCCTCGCGGCAGGGGAGTGCGTCAGGCGCTTGTCTCCGGGCCCCAGCGTTCCGGCCCCACCCCGTGCCAGTCGATCCACGGCGCCTCCGCGACCTCGGCAGGGTCGATCTCCAGGCCTGCTCGGCGGAGGAACTCGGCGACGTCGGCGACGTTGTGGGCCAGGCCGAGGATCTCGCCGTCCACGCGTACGCGCCGGCCGCCGGTGGGCGACGGCGGGTGCACGATCACGCGAATCGGTCCGGACACGTCTTCAGGATCATCCGGGATGTACGGCCCCGCATTCCAGCGCGTCATTCGAGCACCCTCAGCTCACGTCCCGGTCCGAGCGTCCCAGGTCACGCAGGTCCCACCACTCCGCGGCGCTTGGCCGCCGCTGCCGCCAGTAGGGGTGGAAGAACAGCCGAGCCGACAGCCGGTACAGACGTCGGCGCACCTCGGTACGGCCGGGCTGCTCCGCCAGTAGCCGGTAGGTGGCGCTCCACTCCTGCTGCGCTCGGGTGAGGTCGGCGGGAAACGGTCGCATGCATAAATTCAATCATGTGTTCGATTTATGAGTCCATCGAGGAGGACGACCTCTCCTGTGATGTTCATGCCGCATGGTCCGGCACAGCCCTCACGGCAGCCTGTATGACCTTCGATGAGCGATCTCCGGGGCCCCCTGTGTTTCTGGCCTTTCGGGGACCCGGTGACGGCTGTGTGGATTCTGTGCGCTACGGTGGCTCGCTTTTGTCGTGTACACCTATGGGGGGTCTGATGCGGCGAACCGCAGCGGCCGTGAGTGCCGTCACCGTGCTCGCGCCGCTTCTTCTGGCCGGCGCTTCCACGGCGTCGGCCGCGACCACGGGGTCGCTCACCGTCAGGACGTTGGACCGCAGTGGCAAGGCGGTCTACGCGCAGGTGGCGGTCTACAACACCAAGACGTACGACTTCCGCTACATCGACGGGAACAAGAAGACCTCTCTGCCCAACGGGACGTACGAGCTCGCCACGTCCTTCGTCGGCGGCAACAGCGAGGACGCCGTCGTCGGCGGTCACAGTGTGAAGGTCTCCGGGGCGACTACAAGCACGTTCGACGGGCGGAAGGGGCGTGCGGTCAAGGTCTCGCTCAGTCCCACCCCGGGCAGCGGGTACGACCACACGGTCACCGCGTCCGTCTGCGCCACCGACAACAGCCCCGCCAGCATGAGCATTTCGGCGGACGCGGGCGACCTGTACGCCATCCCGAACAGCAGCAGGGCCTACGAGCTGTCCTACGGCACCACGTACGAGCCGCAGTCGACGACCGGCGGGGACTTCTGGATGGCCTCCGCCACGCACAGCCGCGGTGTGCCGTCCGGGGTGTCCGCGACGCTCAGGAAGTCCGGGCTGACCAACCTCAAGGTGTCCGCCCGCTCCGGCCCCGACAGCGGGCAGGCGCAGTTCTCCTTCACGTACTCGTCGGGGGGCGGCGACGACTGCTCGATGCAGACGAACGGGCTCTGGTTCCAGCGTGACCTGCCCAACTCCTTCAACGTCCACATTCCGTCCGGCAGTTGGGACGTGAGCCAGCAGAGCCACGACCTCGTCTACAGCGGCCACCACACCTACGCGGCCGGCAGGACCACCTCGCTGTCCTTCGGCCACGCGGTCTGGGGACCCGGTGGGCAACTGCCGTACACCTGGTACCACCAGCTGTACTTCGGGGACATCAACCCGTTCGCCGACCCCAAGTTCACGGGGGGCGGCGTGCTGGCCTCCGGCACCCTGAAACTGACTCACGCGGGCAAGACGCTGTACAAGCACGACTTCACCCCCTCGCAGGAGCTCGATCCGCATCCGCGGATCCCCGGGTCCGGTTGGTACACGCTCACCGAAACCGCCCACCGAGGCGGCCTGCCGTCCGGTTCGCTGTCGACCTCCTCCAGCCTCTCGCTGCACTTCTACGCCGACGCCGGCAAGAACCAGCAAGTCCGGGACTACATCGCCCGGTTCTGGCCCGAGGGGCTCAACTCCAGGAACCAGGCGGCCGCCGGCTCGACCACGACCGTCGACCTGGGCATGCAGCGGCTCGGCACGGGCGACAGCACGATCGGCCGGTTGTCGGACGGCGTGAAGTCCGTGCATGCCTGGTACACCACCGACAACGGCGCCCACTGGAACGCCGCCACCGCGAAGCTGTCCGGCGGCAAGTGGACCATCGCCGTCCACAACCCGACCTCCGGTCCCGGCCGCATCGGCCTGCGCTCGACGGTCACCGACACCCACGGCGACAGCTCGACGACCACGGTGTACAACGCGTACGCCGTGAGCTGAGGGCGCGGCACAGCTGAGAGGCCCTGGAATGCGCCACGCGTCCGGGGCCTCTTTTCGTTGTCCGGGCGTACGACGGCCATACTCGGGCCATGGCTCCAGCGCCCCCCACCGTCTCAGAGCCGTGCCACCGCCTGCTCGCCGACGTACTCGCCGTAGGCGCCCCCTACCCGCTCGCGCTCACCGGCGACTACGCCGTCCAGGCACACGGCCTGGGCCACCGTCTCGGCCAGGACTTCGAATTCGCCACCGAGAGCGCCGAGGACATGGAGCGGATCGCCGCCGCGCTGCGGGCGGGGCTGTGGGGACGGGGCTGGCAGGCAGGGGCGTTGGCGACGGACTCCCTCTCCGCGTGGCTGATCGTCACCGATCCGGACAGCGGCGAGGAGTGCGAGGTGGGCGTTCTCAAGGAGCTGCTGTGGCGGCCGCCGGTCCGGACCGGGTACGGCCTCGCCCTCTCCCTGGAGGACGTCGTCGGCACCAAGGTCCGGGCGCTGGCCGACCGCGGCCTCGTCCGCGACCTCATCGACGTCCGCGCCGCCGCGAACCACTGGACCGCCCCTGAGCTGGAAGAACTCGGTCGCCGCCATACCCGCGACGACACCCTCGACCTCACCGACCTCCACATGCGTCTGACCGGCCTGGACTGGATCGACGACACCGCCTTCACCACGTACGGCCTCGACACGGACGCGATCAGCGAGCTGCGCGGGTGGGCCCAGGGGTGGGCGGACGACATCGGGGAGCGGTTGCTCGAAGCGGGCGATCCGGAGGAGGACGCCGGTCAGGCGTAGGTCCGGCGCCAGGCGTTCGAGCTGTACGTGCACTTGATCGCCGTACCGCTCGCCGTGGTCGTCCTGGTGACGGTGACCGTCGCGGTACGGGCGCCGCGTACGGGTGCAAGAACTGATGGGCTCGTGACTTTGGGTGCTGTGGGGCGCTGATTCAGGCGGCGATTTCGGGCCGCCGCTGCTCCGCCAGACGGTGGAACGCCTGTGTGGTGCGAGGGTGGGCGAGTTCGTCCAGCACGTGGCGCCACTCGGGGTCGGCGGCGTCCGGGTGGGCCTGGTCCCAGGCGGTGAGGAGCGGCGAGAGCTCGCTCTCGTGGCTCTCGCGCGGGACGGTCCTGGAGGGCTGCTGCGCTTTCATGAGGTTTCCTCTCCTGCATCGATTCCTGCATCGATTCCTGCATCGAGTCGTCCTGCATCGAGTCCTGGATCGATCCGATGCTTCTACGATGCCGCTGTTCCGGCGCTGCCACCATGAAGCGTCCTACCGGATCGGGGGTGCAGCCACCTGCACCCCGTAAGGGGGCGTATGCCGTATGGAGAACGATATTCCGCTGTCCGGCGGCCGTATCACCCCTGGCGTCGTCAGGGCCGGCGACACCGTACGGCGGCCGGTCACCGCGGCCTCCCCCTTCGTCGCGGAACTTCTCGGCCATCTCCAGCGGCGGGGTTTCACCGGCGCCCCGCGCCACCTCGGGACCGACGCCGCGGGGAGGGACGTCCTCAGCTATGTCCCCGGCTCGGTGCCCGCCCGCTTCCGCCACTGGAGCGACGCCCAGGTCGCCGCGGCCGGCACCCTGCTCCGTGGCCTGCACGACGCCACGCGCGCGTGCGGCCTCGTCGGCCGGCACTCCGTGGTGTGCCACCACGACCCGGGGCCGAACAACACCGTCTTCCGCGACGACGTCCCCGTCGCCTTCGTCGACTTCGACACCGCAGCCCCGGGTGAACCCCTCGAAGACCTCGGCTACATGGCGTGGACCTGGTGCGTCGCCTCGAAGGCCGAGGCTCCGCCGGTCGGCGTCCAGGCCACGCAGGTCCGCGTCCTCGCCGACGCCTACGGACTCGACGGGGCCGCCCGCTCCGGACTCGTCGACGCCATGCTCGAACGGCAGACACGCAACGCCGGTTGGTGGCGCGACCGGCTCTCCGGGGCTGGTGACAGTGACCGGCCGGCCGGTGCAGCGGACAGTGACCGCGGACGGATCATCCAGAGCATCCGCTGGTCCGAGCGTGAACGTGCGTATACGGCGGCCAACCGCGCCGTGTTCGCGGCAGCCCTGCGCTGATCGCCGAGCACGGACGCGGCAACCTGCCCTGGTCGCCCACGCTTCCTTCTCCTTACGACGCCTGCGCCACGGCCACCGCCGGCGCGAACCACACCGCACGCGCGCGCGTGCCCACCGACTCGGGCCTCCCGGCCCCGGCCCTGGCAGCGGCCCCGCTCCCGCCCGCGAACACGAACAGCCGCAGGACCAGGAAGCGGCCGACGCCGGCGAGGGCGGAGGCGCCCAGGTAGACGACCTGCTCGGTCGCCATCGAGGGGGACGACTGCACGGCGTGCAGGACGAACATCGCGGCGCAGGTCACGACGTAGGCCGCCGTGGCCGAACCCGCCGACTGCCAGTGCTCGCGCAGGCCGGGGCGGCGCCCGGTGCCGAAGGTCACGCGCGCGTGGAGCTCGGTGCAGAGGAGGGTCGAGACGACCGTGATCACCGCGTTGGCCACCGCCCACGGCATCGACAAGGCCACGACCGGGACCGCCGCACTGGAGAGCAGACCGACACCGCCGCCGCACACCACGAAACGGAGGAAGGAGGCGAACGGGCCGATCGGGCGCGCCGACTTGGCCTTCGTGCGCTGCGTCTCCATGGGGGTGTCCACGGTGTCTTCCCTCCGGGCGGGAGTCGGTGCCGATCAAGTGGTGATCAGCTGTCTCCAACGATCCCGTCAGCGGCTCACCGCGACGATGGGGCGCACTCCCGAAGCCGAGGTAGGGCTGGCTCCACCATTCGGTCCGTCCGGCAGTGCTTCTCCGGATACCCCGCCGCCGATCACGTAGGCGAAGCAGGTCAGGTCGGTGATGCGGCCGACCTTCTGGGCCATCTCCTGCTGGCCGATCATGCTCGTCGCGACGGTCGCCGGGTGGACCGGTTCGGCGGCCGCGACCGCCGGGAGCGTGGCGGTGAGCGTGCCGGTGACGTGGCTGCCGCACCTGCCCGGCGGGGCGAAGGCGAGGATGCCTGGTCCCCGGCTCGTTGTCAGTGCTGCCGTCTAATCTCGGAGGCAATGGCACAGGCATGGAAGTGCTCGGGGCTGCGATGGGCGGAAAGTGGGCCCGAGCTGGTGTGGGACGGCGGGCGGCGCAGTGCGCTGACCTGGGGGAAACGGGTGGCCTTCGGGGTCGCGGACGGGGGTGTGCGGACATGTGTGGGAGCGCGGGGGCATGCGTGTCCGGTGCGGGCGGCCGTGTCGGGGCGGAGCACGGGGGCGCGGTGCGAGGAGTGTGCGCGGCTGGACCGGGCACACTCGGTGGCCGCCGACACGATCGCGGACGACCCACGGCCGTACCACGTATATCTGGCCTGGTTCGGGCCCGGCATGGTCAAGGTCGGCATCACCGCCGAAGAGCGGGGCTCCGCGCGGCTGCTTGAGCAAGGGGCGGTGTGCTTCAGCTGGCTGGGCCTGGGGCCACTGATGGCGGCACGGCGGAGTGAGGAGCTGCTGCGGGCGGCTCTTGGGGTGCCGGACCGGATTCCGTACGGCGAGAAGCGGGCCGTGCGGTCCCGGTTGCCGGCGTCGGCGGCGGAGCGGGCGGCCGAGGTGGAGGCGCTGCACGGGCGGGCCGTGGGGTTGGGTGGCTGGCCCGAGTCGCTGGAGCGGGAGCCCTGCCAAGTCGTCGACCATGTCGGGGTGTTCGGGCTGGAGGGGTTGCCGGGTGCTCTCGGGGAGGTGGGTGAGCTGGTCGCCGGCGGATGGGTGAGCGGGGAGCTGGTCGCCGCCGCGGGACCGGATCTGCACCTTGCCACCGGGCGGGGAGTGGTGGTGCTGGACACCCGGCTGATGACGGGGTGGGAGATCGTGCCCGCCGGGGAGGAGCGTGGACTCACGGTCCCGGTGAGGGAGTTCAGGGAGGCCGCAGGGGTCCAGGACGGGTTGTTCTGAGCTGTCGAGGGTGCCGGATGGTCAAGAGTTGGATCCCTCACGGATCCCTTTGGGCAAGGCGACGGATCCCTTTCGGCAAGGTCCTGGACGGGGCGCCGGTCCGGAACCGATCGTGAATGACATGAGCGATCACCGCATTGCACCTGTCACCCGCGTGACGCCGGTCCCCGCCCACGAACCCCCTTACTACGCCGTCGTCTTCACCTCACTCCGCACCGAGGGCGACGACGGCTACGGCGAAACCGCCGCGCGCATGGGCGAGCTGGTCAAGGAGGTGCCCGGCTTCCTCGGCGAGGACTCGGCCCGCACACCCGGCGGGCTCTCCGTCACCGTCGCCTACTTCCGGGACCTGGCAGGGATGGAGGAGTGGCGGAACCACGCCGAGCACCGGGCCGCGAAGGCGTACGGGAGGGAACACTGGTACGAGCGATACTCCCTGCACATCGCCAGGGTCGAGCACAGCCACGGTTTCGAGAGGGCGCATGACTGAGACAGGCGCGGGGGCGGAGACGGGTGCCGAGGCCGAGGAGGTCCGGCGGTTCTGGGAAGGGCTCGGGCTGCCGGGGATCGTCGACGTCCACACCCACTTCATGCCGGAGCGGGTGATGCGCAAGGTCTGGGACTACTTCGACGGGCTGGGACCGATGACCGGCGGGCTGGAGTGGCCGATCACGTACCGGAAGGAGGAAGAGGAACGGGTCGCGTTGATACGGGAGTTCGGGGCGCGGGCCTTCACGGCCATGCTCTACCCGCACAAGCCCGGCATGGCGCGGTGGCTCAACGGCTGGGCCGTCGACTTCGCCGCGCGCACCCCGGACTGTCTGCACACCTCGACTCTCTTCCCGGAGGCGGGAGCCGAGACCTACGTCCGGGAGGCCCTGGACGCCGGGGCGCGGGTGTTCAAGGCGCATGTGCAGGTGGGTGCGTACGACCCGGCGAGCGAACTCCTCGACTCCGCCTGGGGGTTGCTCGCGGAGGCCGGGACGCCGATCGTGATCCACTGCGGGTCCGGGCCGGCACCCGGCAAGTACACCGGGCCCGAGCGGATCGCGCGCGTGCTCGCCCGCCACCCCCGGCTGCGACTGGTCGTGGCACACATGGGGATGCCGGAGTACGAGGACTTCCTCGACCTGGCCGAGCGGTTCGAGGAGGTGCGGCTGGACACGACGATGGCGTTCACGGACTTCGCCGAGCGGTTCGCGCCGTTCCCGCGGCGGGCGCTGTCCCGGCTGGCGGACCTCGGCGACCGCATCCTGCTGGGCACCGACTTCCCCAACATCCCTTATCCGTACGTCCGGCAGCTGTACGCCCTGGAGGGGCTGGGGCTCGGGGAGGAGTGGCTGAGGGCCGTGTGTCATGACAACGGGGTGCGGTTGTTCGGGCTCTGAGCCCGGTTGTCATCCAGGCCGCCATCCGGGCTTTGGCGGGGTCCTCAGTCCACCCACAGGGATCCTTTACGCCCTGATCACCAGGGCGTGACCGATGATGGAGGCCGACGCGCGCGTTTCGCCCGGGCAAGAGATTCCCAGGGGTTCCCTGAGAGGCGCCTGTGCGTTTCTTAGGGAAATCACAGGTTGTCGAAAGGGTGCTCTCAGAGGATCCAGACAGTGTGTCCACCATGACCACGACCTCGCCCCAGGGGCGCACCGAACTGCTGAGGCCGGACGGGAGCCCCGTCCGAGTGCTTGTGGTGGACGACGAGTTGTCGATCACCGAGCTGCTGTCCATGGCCCTGCGCTATGAGGGATGGCAGATCCGGAGTGCGGGGGATGGCACGGGCGCCATCCAGACCGCGCGGGAGTTCCGGCCCGACGCCGTCGTTCTCGACATGATGCTGCCGGACATGGACGGGCTGACCGTCCTCGGCCGCCTGCGCCGTGAGCTGCCGGACGTGCCGGTTCTGTTCCTGACGGCGAAGGACGCCGTCGAGGACCGTATCGCCGGGCTCACCGCCGGTGGCGACGACTACGTCACCAAGCCGTTCAGCCTCGAGGAGGTCGTGGCCCGACTGCGCGGCCTGATCCGCCGCTCGGGTGCGGCCGACCGCCGCTCGGACTCCGTGCTGGTCGTCGGCGACCTGACGCTGGACGAGGACAGCCACGAGGTGTCCCGCGCCGGCGAGGGCATCCACCTCACCGCGACCGAGTTTGAACTGCTGCGGTTCCTGATGCGTAATCCCCGGCGTGTGCTGAGCAAGGCGCAGATCCTCGACCGTGTGTGGTCGTACGACTTCGGTGGGCAGGCCAATGTGGTCGAGCTCTACATCTCGTATCTGCGACGGAAGATCGACGCGGGACGTGAGCCGATGATCCACACCCGGCGTGGTGCCGGTTACCTGATCAAGCCTGCGGCGTCATGAGCGGGCGACGACGGCCGCATGCGCAGCAGCGACGAGCAGGTCAGCCGCGCACCCTGCGGACGCGGCTCGTCGTCGCATCCGTGGTGCTGATCGCCGTCGTGTGTGCGGTGATCGGCACGGTCACGACCCTTGCGTTGAAGTCGCATCTGTACGACCAGCTCGGCGACAAGGTGAAGGAGTCCGTCGGCCGTGTTGCGGGTCACATCCCGGGCGACGTCACCGGAGCCCCGGGCGGTATTCCCGGCAAGCCGAACAGCGCACCCTCGGGCTCGGCCCCTTCTTCATCGACGCAGTCCACATCCCCAGACCAGGACACGGACACGCCGTCCGCCAAGGTCAACAGGTTTCTCACCAACGGGCCGACAGCGGAGAAGACCGTTGCCGCCTATGTGAAGAAGGGCAAGATCGCCCAAGCGGGGTACAGCAAGCAGCAGAAGTACAGCAACGGCGCGTTCAAGCAGATGAGAGCGGTCGATCTCACTTCCGCCCAGAAGCAGGCCCTGGCATCCGTGCCGAAGGACGGCAAGAAGCACATCGTGTCCCTGCCGGGACTCGGGAGCTATCTTGCGCAGTACGTCCCGACCAACAGCAGTAGTGACGCGTACTACGTGGCTCTGCCGACCAAGGACGTCGACAACACCATCAACACCCTCATCATCGTCGAGGTGAGCGTCACCGCCGCCGGTCTCGGTGCAGCCGTCATCGCCGGCTATGTCCTCGTAGGCGTAGCCACCCGTCCCCTCCGCCGCGTCGCCACCACCGCGACCCGTGTCTCCGAACTCCCTCTCCACACCGGCGAGGTGAACCTCAGTGAACGCGTCCCCGAGTCCGAGACCGATCCGCATACCGAGGTCGGCCAGGTCGGCGCGGCGCTGAACCGCATGCTGGACCACGTCCACGGCGCCCTGCACGCCCGCCAGCAGAGCGAGATGCGCGTGCGGCAGTTCGTCGCCGACGCCAGTCATGAGCTGCGCACCCCGCTCGCGTCCATCCGCGGGTACGCCGAGCTCACCCGGCGTGGCAGAGAGCAGATCGGGCCCGACACCCGGCACGCCCTCGGCCGTATCGAGTCCGAGGCGGGCCGTATGACGCTGCTCGTCGAGGACCTGCTCCTCCTCGCCCGTCTGGACGCGGGCAGACCCCTTCAGTTCGAGCAGACCGACCTCATCCCGCTCGTCGTGGACACCATCAGTGACTCCCGCGCGGCCGGCATGGACCACAACTGGCGGCTGGACCTGCCCGACGAACCGGCCCTGGTGTCGGCGGACGCCGCACGTATCCAGCAGGTACTCGTCAACCTGCTCGGCAATGCCCGTAAGCACACTCCCGAAGGCACGACCATCACCGCGCGCGTACAGCGGCGCGGCCCCTGGATGTGCGTGGACGTCGAGGACAACGGGCAAGGTATTCCGCCCGAGCTGCTCCCGCACGTCTTCGAGCGGTTCGCCCGCGGTGATTCCGCGCGCTCCCGTGCCACCGGGTCCACCGGTCTCGGTCTCGCCATCGTGCAGGCCGTCGCGACCGCGCACGGTGGTGCCGTGACCGTGGACAGCGTTCCGGGGCGCACCGTGTTTACCGTGCATTTGCCTGCTCTTGCCCCGGCGGCTCCTCGCCCGGCGCCCGAAACGAATTGGCAATCGCACTCACAGGTACAGCACAGTGCCAGCACATGGGTGCAACAGGGCACTTGACCAGAGTCGTTTCCATGCGAACCGACTCTTCTCCCGGCACCCTGCCGGCGCGGGAGCACCTCCCGGCCGGCGACGCCGGTACGCCTGTCCTGGACGTAGTGATCCCCGTCTACAACGAGGAGAAGGACCTCCAGCCGTGTGTGCTGAGACTGCACGAGCACCTCAAGCGCACGTTCCCGTACGCGTTCCGCATCACCATCGCGGACAACGCGTCGACGGACACCACCCCCCAGGTGGCGGCGCGGCTGGAGGCGGAGATCCCGGAGGTCAGCAACTTCCGGCTGGAGCAGAAGGGGCGGGGCCGGGCCCTGCGGACCGTGTGGTCCGCCTCCGACTCCCCCGTCCTCGCCTACATGGACGTGGACCTGTCCACCGACCTCAACGCCCTGCTCCCGCTGGTGGCCCCGCTGATCTCCGGTCACTCCGACCTGGCGATCGGCTCCCGGCTCGCCCGCTCCTCCCGTGTGGTGCGCGGTCCCAAGCGGGAGTTCATCTCCCGGACGTACAACCTGATCCTGCGCGGCTCGCTGCAGGCCCGCTTCTCGGACGCGCAGTGCGGATTCAAGGCGATCCGGCGTGATGTCGCCCAGGTGCTGCTGCCGATGGTCGAGGACACCGGCTGGTTCTTCGACACCGAGATGCTGGTCATCGCCGAGCGCGCGGGCCTTCGTATCCACGAAGTGCCCGTCGACTGGGTCGACGACCCGGACTCCACCGTCCACATCGTGAAGACGGCGACCGAGGACCTCAAGGGGGTGTGGCGCGTGGGCAAGGCCCTGGCCACCGGCTCGCTGCCGCTGGACCGGATCACCCGGCCCTTCGGTGACGACCCGCGCGACCGCGAGATCCAGGACGTGCCGAAGGGGCTGGCCCGCCAGCTCGTCGGGTTCTGTGTCATCGGCGGTCTGTCGACCCTCTTCTACCTGCTGCTCTACAGCGGTTTCCGGACCTTCAGCGGCTCGCAGGTCGCCAACGCGCTCGCGCTCCTGGTGTCCGCCGTCGCCAACACGGCGGCCAACCGGCGCCTCACCTTCGGGGTGCGCGGCAAGGGCGGCGCCGTCCGGCACCAGGCGCAGGGCCTCGTCGTCTTCGGTATCGGCCTCGCGCTGACCAGTGGCTCGCTCGCCGCCCTGAACGCGGCGACCTCCGACCCGGCGCACTCCACCGAGCTGGCGGTCCTCATCGCCGCCAACCTCGCGGCGACCGTGCTGCGCTTCCTGCTCTTCCGCGCCTGGGTCTTCTCCGACCGGCGCGAGGACCAGCCCTCCACGGTGGTGGCCTCGCACACGCCGGTGCAGGTCCCGTCCTCGCCGACCTACACCACGGCGCAGTACCCCCAGTACCAGGGCCAGTTCTCGCAGCCCTACCAGCCGCAGCCCCCGCTGCCGCAGCGCCCGACGGCGCACTCGAACGCGTACCAGAGCACCCACACCACCCAGTTCCGCGCCGGTGAAGTCGCGGACCGCCGATGGGAGGACGCCACCATGCATCTGCAGCCGGTGCGTCCGACCGACACCGATCCGAGGGACTGACGATGACCACCGACTACGACCGTCCGACCTATCAGGAGGGGGCCTCCAGCCCCTCCTCCTGGGGGCCGGAACCGACCACGGCCGTACAGGAGCCCGTCGCTCCGCCGGCGCCCGAGGCCGGCGAGCCCCAGCAGCCCTTCGTACGGAGACTGTGGCGCGGCCGCCCCGAGGACCCCCGCTGGGTGCGCCCGGCCTTCTGGGCCCTGCTCCTCGCCACCGGCCTGCTCTACCTCTACAACCTGAGCGCCTCCGGCTACGCCAACTCCTTCTACTCGGCGGCCGTCCAGGCCGGCAGCAAGTCCTGGAAGGCGTTCTTCTTCGGCTCGCTGGACGCGGGCAACGCGATCACCGTCGACAAGCCCCCGGCCTCCCTGTGGCCGATGGAGCTGGCGGTCCGCCTCTTCGGACTCAACTCGTGGGCGATCCTGGTCCCCGAGGTCCTCATGGGCGTCGGCGCGGTGGCCGTCGTGTACGCGGGTGTACGGCGCCGGTTCAGCCCCGGAGCCGGTCTGATCGCGGGCGCGGTGCTCGCGCTCACTCCCGTCGCGGCGCTGATGTTCCGGTTCAACAACCCGGACGCCATGCTGGCCCTGCTGATGGCGCTGGCCTGCTACTTCGTGGTCCGCGCCGTCGAGGACGGCAAGACCAAGTGGCTGCTGTGGGCCGGTGCCGCGATCGGCTTCGCGTTCCTCGCGAAGACCCTGCAGGCCTTCCTGATCCTCCCGGCCCTCGCGTTCGTCTACGCGATCTGCGCGCCGGTCTCGCTGAAGAAGCGCTTCGGCCAACTCGCCGCCGCCACCCTCGCGTTGGTGGTCTCCGGCGGCTGGTGGGTGGCGATCGTCGAGCTGTGGCCGGCCTCCTCCCGCCCGTACATCGGCGGCTCGCAGAACAACAGCTTCCTGAACCTGACCTTCGGCTACAACGGCCTCGGCCGCCTCAACGGCGACGAGACCGGCAGCGTCGGCGGCGGTGGCGGCGGCAACGGCGGCACCAGCATGTGGGGCGCGACCGGCTGGAACCGGATGTTCAACTCCGAGGTCGGCGGCCAGATCTCCTGGCTGCTGCCGGCGGCCCTGATCCTGCTCGTCGCGGGCCTCGTCGCGACCGGCAAGCTCAAGCGGACCTCCGTGACCCGCGCGTCCTTCCTGGTCTGGGGCGGCTCGCTGCTCATCACCATGGTCGTCTTCAGCTACATGGCGGGCATCTTCCACCAGTACTACACGGTGGCTCTCGCCCCCTACATGGCGGCCGTGATCGGCATGGGCGCCGGCATCCTGTGGGAGAAGCGCAGGGAGATGTGGGCCTCGATCACCCTCGCGGCCGCGGTGGTGGCGAGCTCCGCCTGGAGCTACGTCCTCCTCAACCGCACCTCCTCCTACCTCCCCTGGCTGAAGTACCTGATCCTGGTCGGCGGTCTGACCGCCGCGCTCGGCCTGATCTTCGCGGGCCGCATCAACCGCCAACTCGCCCTCGCGGCCGCGTCCGTGGGCCTGGTGGCCTCGCTGGCCGGCCCGACCGCGTACACGATCAGCACCCTCCAGACGGGCCACACCGGCTCCATCGTCACGGCCGGCCCGGCCGGCGCGAGCATGATGGGCGGCGGACCCGGCGGCGGTGGCGGCGGTATGCGGGGCGGCATGGGCGGCGGTATGCCCGGCCAGAACCAGCAGAACGGCAACGGCAACACCCAGGGCCAGAACCAGCAGGGCAACGGCTTCCCGGGTGGCGGCACCACCGGCAACGGCAACACCAACGGTGGCTTCGGCGGTGGTATGCCCGGCCAGAACCAGCAGAACGGCAACGGCAACACCCAGGGCCAGAACCAGCAGGGTGGCGGCGGCATGGGCGGCGGCGGTGGCGTCGGCGGCCTGCTGAACGGCGCGAGCGTCTCCTCGCAGGCCAAGAAGCTGCTGGAGACCGACTCCGCCAAGTACACCTGGGTCGCGGCGGCCATCGGCGCCCAGAACGCGGCGAGCTACCAGCTCTCCACCGGCGACCCGGTCATGGCGATCGGCGGCTTCAACGGCACCGACCCGTCCCCGACGCTGGCCCAGTTCAAGAAGTACGTGGCGGACGGCAAGATCCACTACTTCATCAGCAGCGGCACCGGCGGCGGCATGGGCGGCAGCAGCACCGGCACGTCCTCGCAGATCACGTCGTGGGTCGAGAAGACCTTCAAGAAGGTGACGGTCGGCTCGTCCACCTTCTACGACCTGACGCAGAAGGCGAGCAGCTGACGGAGAACCACTGAGGGAAAGTGTTGTACACCGTATAGCAACCAGCTATACGGTGTATGGCATGTCTGCGCCCCAAGGCCACCCCCAACGCTGGCTGATCCTCGGTGTCGTCTGTCTCGCCCAGCTCACCGTGCTGCTCGACAACACCGTCCTGAACGTGGCGATCCCCTCCCTCACCGAGGAGTTGGGTGCGGAGACCTCCGACATCCAGTGGATGATCAACGCGTACTCGCTCGTCCAGTCCGGTCTGCTGCTCACGGCGGGCAGCGCGGCGGACCGCTACGGCCGCAAGAAGATGCTGATCGCGGGCCTGGCGCTGTTCGGCATCGGCTCGCTGGTGGCCGGACTGGCCGACACGACCGGGCAGTTGATCGCCGCGCGGGCCGGCATGGGCGTCGGCGGCGCGCTGCTGCTCACCACCACCCTCGCCGTGGCCATGCAGATCTTCACGCCCGAGGAGCAGCCGAAGGCGATCGGCATCTGGGCCGCGGTCAACGCGCTCGGCTTCGCGGCGGGGCCACTGATCGGCGGGTTCATGCTGAACCACTTCTGGTGGGGCGCGATCTTCCTGATCAACCTGCCGGTCGCGGCGCTGGGGCTGGTGGCGGTCGTGGTCCTGGTCCCGGAATCCAGGGCCGGATTTTCCCGGGGGACAACCCCCGGACCCCCGGCACGCGGTGACCGCCCCGACCTCCTCGGCGCGCTGCTCTCCACGATCGGCATGGCGTCCCTGGTGTTCGCGATCATCTCGGGACCGGAACACGGATGGGCGTCGACGCGGGTGCTGGTTCCCGGGACCGTGGCGGTCGGGGCCCTCGGTGCCTTCGCGTACTGGGAGAGCCGTATCCCGTACCCCATGCTCGACCTGCACTTCTTCAGGAACCGCCGGTTCACGGGGGCGGTCGCGGGAGCCGTACTCATCACCTTCGGGATGGGCGGGGCGCTGTTCCTGCTCACCCAGCATCTGCAATTCGTGCTTGGTTACGGCCCCCTGGAGGCCGGCCTCCGTACGGCGCCGCTCGCCCTGACCGTCGTCGTGCTGAACTTCTCGGGCTTGTCGGCGAGGTGGTCGGGCAGGCTCGGTACGCCGGTCTCCATCGCGCTGGGGATGGTGCTGATGTCGGCGGGGCTCGTGTCCATCGCGCTGCTGGACGCCGGTGGCTATGCCGGGACGCTGGTGGGGTTGTTGCTGATCGGCGGTGGTTGCGCGATCGCCAACCCGGCGATGGCGCACGCCATCATGAGCGCGATTCCTCCGGAGAGGGCGGGAGTGGGGGCGGGGATCAACGGGACGCTGGCGGAGTTCGGGAACGGGCTGGGAGTTGCCGTGCTCGGGGCTGTGCTCAGTTCTCGGGTGCCGTCTGCCGGGCTGGCCGCGGGCTTGGAGGCGGGGCAGCTGGTGGGGGCCGTGGCCGTGTTGCTGGGTGGGTTCGTCGCTGCGGCGTTGCTGCGCCTCGCGGAGCGGGCAGACTCGGTGGTGGTCGCCTAGAAGCTCGGGTGGTTCAACACATGGGCGGCTGCAGGCGGCAGGTGGCTTGTCGCGCCCACACGGCGGCAGCCGCACATCGACACAGCCCCGCGCCCCGTGGGCCGGCTGCCGCCTAGCATCATGATCAGTGAACGTAAGTCTAGGAAGGTGCGCCAATGGTGAGGGCAGCCGAGCGGGCGGCGCGGACCAGTGTGTGGCTGGAGGGGAAGACACGGCGGGGCGGGCGCAGCGGTGGACAGCCGTCCGGGCTCGACCGGGACCTGATCACCGAGGTCACCGTCCGCCTTCTCGACGCCGAAGGGCTGGCCAAGTTCTCCATGCGCCGGCTGGCCGGCGAGCTGAACGTCACCGCGATGTCCGTCTACTGGTACGTCGACACCAAGGACGACCTCCTGGAACTCGCCCTGGACGCGGCCTACGGCGAACTGGACCTGCCCGACCCGGAATCCGACCAGGACTGGCGGGACCAACTGCGCACGCTGGCAAGGGAGTACCGCGCCCTCCTGGTCCGCCACCCGTGGCTGTCCCCGCTGGCCGGCACGTTCCTGAACATCGGCCCGAACTCCCTGGCCTTCTCCCGGGTCGTCCAGCAGGTCATCCGCAGGACGGGCCTGCCCGTGCACGGCCTGACCGGCGCCATCTCGGCCGTCTTCCAGTTCGTGTACGGCTTCGGCACCATCGAGGGCCACTTCATCGCCCGCTGCGCCACGGCCGGCATGAGCCAGGACGAGTACTTCCAGCACGCGATGAGCGCGGTGACCCAGTCCCCGGAGGCCGCCGAGATCGTCAAGGAGAACGAGGAGATCATGGCGGCCCGAGGCGGCGACACGGTGGAGGAGATGAGGGCCCGGGACTTCACCTTCGCCCTGGACCTGCTGATCGCAGGAATCGAGGCGATGGTGGAGAACACCGGCGACTGAAACGTCCTGAGGGGCAGCTATGAGGCGTCCGGCGAAGCCAACCGTGCCGGGAAACCGCCGGTGGCAACCGGCCCCCACCGCTCCGGCGTCACCCGAATGATCGACTTCCCCTGCTTCACCATCGCCTCCCGGTACTCGTCCCAGTCCGGATGCTCCCCGGAGATGTTCCGGAAGTACTCCACCAGCGGCTCCACGGAATCCGGCGAGTCGATCACCTCGGCGCGCCCGTCGACCTGGACCCACGGCCCGTTCCAGTCGTCGCTCAGCACAAGGACGCTGACCCGCTCGTCCCGCTTGGCGTTCCGCGTCTTCGCCCGCTCGGGGTACGTGGAGACCACGATCCGCCCCGAGTCGTCGACCCCGCACGTCAGCGGGGACGCCTGCGGGCTTCCGTCGCCCCGCCGCGTCAGCAGGATGGCGTGGTGACGGGGCCGTACGAAGTCCAGCAACTCGTCAAGGGAAACCGTCGTGTTCGTCGCGATGTTCGGTGCCATGCGCTCAGCCTAGGCCTGCGGCAGCGACTCCCCCTGCACCGCCTGGATGTCCAGCTCCACCTTCAACGTCGTACCGATCGCCGCGATCCCCGCCTGCACCACCTGGTTGTAGTTCATGGCGAAGTCCTCGCGGTGGAGTTCCGCCGTCGCGCGGAAGGCGGCCCGCGTGCCGCCCCACGGGTCCGCGCCCGTCCCCAGGTAGGCCAGGTCCAGGTCCACCGGCCGTACGACCCCGTGCAGGGTCAGCTCCCCGTGCACCGTCCAGCGGTCGCTGCCCGCCGCCGTGAGACCGGACGACCGGTACGTGATCTCCGGGTGCTTCTCCACGTCCAGGAAGTCCGGCGAGCGCAGATGGTCGTCCCGCATGCCGTTGCCCGTGTCGATGGAGGACGACCGGATCACCGCCTCCACCCGTGACTTCTCCACCTCGTCCGGCGCGATCTCGATCCGTGCCGAG
Organism: Streptomyces sp. NPDC001617; assembly: GCF_053596855.1. Lineage (NCBI taxonomy): Bacteria > Bacillati > Actinomycetota > Actinomycetes > Kitasatosporales > Streptomycetaceae > Streptomyces > Streptomyces sp. NPDC001617. The sequence continues at coordinate 7,871 of NZ_JBSFHA010000019.1, read as the reverse complement.
AAGTCGGTGAACCGGCCGTGCACGCTGGAGATCCCCAGGTGCTGGGCGACCGCGCCCACGGACGAGTGCGCCGGGTCGACGGTCCACGGCCCGGGCGGCGGCAGCTCGGTGCCGCCCTGCCGGGCCAGCGTGACCGCGCCCAGCTCGGCGCGCCCTCCCCCACAGGGGGTGCCCCCAGCGGTGACGATGGCGGTGGAGGCGGTGGGCGCGTATCCGACGGCGGTGACGATCACGACGTACGGCCCGGGGGCCAGGGACGTCGAGTCCCGCACCGCGCCCTCCGCGTCGGCCTCCGCCCGCAGCACCTGACTGCCGGCCAGGTCGGTCACCGTGACGACCGCGTGCGACACGGCCCATCCGTCCCGCGTACGGATCTTCGCGGTCAGTCCCATCCCGTTTCTCCCTGCGTGTCCAACTGGTCTCGAAGTAGACCGGCCCATGGCAGGCGTACCTCGACAGAGGACACACCCACCACGGGCCGGGGTTCGAACTACTCGGCCGGGTGGGCCAGTTCGATGTCGTGGCCGTCCACGCCACCGCCGTTCACGGTGAGCGCGGTGGCGACCGGCGGGTAGCCCGTCGCGATGACCGTGTACTCACCGCTGTTCAGGTCGGTGAAGGCGTACGCCCCGTCCGCCCCGGTCGTGGAGGTGCCCACGACATTGCCGGCGGCGTCCACCAGCGTCACCCGCGCGTCGGCCAGCGGTCCGTGCGGCGCCCGTACGACGCCCTGGAGCTGGGCCCCGGAGTCCAGGTCGACCTCGATCCGGGTGACCCCGGCGCCGCCGACCTCGACGGGCAGCGCGCGCGGCCGGAACCCGGCGGCGTTCACCGCGACGGTCACGGCACCCGGCACCAGCTCCGCGAAGCTGAACTCGCCCTGCTCACCGGTGGACCCGGTGGCCAGCAGATCCCCGCGCACGTCGGTCACGATGACCATGGCGTCCTTGACGGGCAGCGTGTTCTCGGCGGCCCGCACCACACCGCTCAGCCCGCTGGTGCCGCTGAGCAGGATGTCGTACGCCACCGGCTCGCCGCCCACCACGACCGTGGACGCCTGCGGCTGGAACCCGTCCGCGGAGGCGATCAGGACGTACGACCCGACGCTCGGCGCGTCCAGGGCGTAGGAACCGTCGGCCTGCGTGACCGACCGGCCCAGCTGCCGTCCGGCGAGCGAGATCAGTGTGACGGCGGCCTGCGGGACGGGCGCGCTCTCGTTGCCGCGGACGAAGCCGCGTACCGGAACCCCTCCGGAGCCGGCACCGGAGGCCTCCTCGGGCCGGGCGAGGGTGGCCACGGCCGCCAGCCGCTGCGTGCCGTCGACGGCCGGCTCCGTGTCGGAGGACACGGCCCAGCTCGGAGTCTGCACCGCGGCCGGAGCCTGGGCCGTGGTGGCCTGCGCCGGGACCGCCGGGGTCTCCTCCGAGGCCGCGGCCTGCGCCAGGGCGCCCTTGGTCTTCAGCGGGACCTCCTTGATGAACAGGGTGATGAGGAAGGCGATGGCCGCGAGGCCGCCGGCGATCAGGAAGACGTCGGCGATGCCGTGACCGTAGGCGCTCTCCATGAGGGTGCGCACGGGGGCCGGCAGCTTGCTCAGGTCCGGGATGCTGTCCGTGGAGGAGCCGGAGCCGGCCAGCGCGGCGCGGTACTGCGGGTCGAGGGCGGCGATGCCGTCCTTGACGTAGTGGGTGATCCGGTGGGCCATGACCGCGCCGAGCGCGGAGACGCCGACCGCACCGCCGAGGGAGCGGAAGAAGGTGACCGTGGAGCTGGCCGAGCCGAGGTCGCTCGGGTCGACCTGGTTCTGCGTGCAGAGCACCAGGTTCTGCATCATCATGCCGATGCCGAGACCCAGCAGGGCCATGAAGATCGACATCTTCCAGTAGTCCGTGTCGTACCGGATGGTGCCGAGGAGGCCGAGACCGGCGGTCACGAGCACACCACCACTCACCAGCCATGCCTTCCAGCGTCCGGTGCGGGTGATGAACTGCCCGGAGACGGTGGAGGAGACGAACAGACCGCCGATCATCGGGATGGTCATCACGCCCGACATCGTCGGGGACTTGTCGCGGGCCAGCTGGAAGTACTGGCTGAAGAAGACCGTGCCGGTGAACATCGCGACACCGACGAACAGGGAGGCCAGCGACGCGAGCGTGATGGTGCGGTTGCGGAACAGCCGCAGCGGGATGATCGGCTCGCCCGCCCTGGACTCGACGAGCACGAAGATCAGACCGAGGACGATCGAACCGCCGACCATGGCGTACGTCTGCCAGGACACCCAGTCGTACTTGTCGCCGGCGAAGGTGACCCAGACCAGCAGCAGCGAGACGGCGGCGGCGACGAAGAACGCGCCGGCCCAGTCGACCTTCACGTCCCGCTTCACGACCGGCAGGTGCAGGGTCTTCTGCAGCACGATCAGCGCGACGACCGCGAAGGGGACACCGACGTAGAAGCACCAGCGCCAGCCCAGCCACGAGGTGTCGGTGATGACGCCGCCGAGCAGCGGGCCGCCCACGGTGGCGACGGCGAAGGTCGCGCCGAGGTAGCCGGAGTAGCGGCCGCGCTCACGCGGGGAGATCATCGCGGCCATGACGATCTGGGCGAGGGCGGACAGACCGCCCACACCGATGCCCTGGACGACACGGCAGGCGATCAGCATGCCGGCGTTCTGCGACAGACCGGCGGCCGCGGAGCCCAGGACGTAGATGACCAGGGCTATCTGGACGAGCGCCTTCTTGCTGTACAGGTCGGCGAGCTTGCCCCACAGGGGGGTGGTCGCGGTCATCGCCAGCAGGGAGGCGGTGACGACCCAGGTGTAGGCGGACTGGCCGCCGCCGAGGTCGCTGATGATGTGCGGCAGGGCGTTGGTGACGATCGTCGACGACAGGATCGCCACGAACATGCCGAGCAGCAGGCCGGAGATGGCCTCCATGATCTGCCGGTGCGTCATCGGGGCGTACTCGGCGGAGCCTCCCCCGTGATCGGCATGAGCCCGCACACCGGCTGGTGTGGTCGTTGCCATGGGCTTCCTTCTCTTATGTGTTCGCGGGTGTACGGGTGGTCGCTTCTGGTTCCTCGAACGCGGGGGGCGGCAGCCGGGGCGGCACGGCGGCGACGCGGCTGTCGTCGAAACTGGCGCGCAGGCGTGCCATGAGCCGGGTGAGCTCGGCGACGTCCTCGTCGCTCCAGTCGGCGAGCCGCCCGGCCAGCAGCTGGGCGGTGCGCTCGGAGAGCTGCTCCAGCCGGGCCAGGCCCTCCGGCGTGAGGTGCACGATCCGGGACCGCTTGTCCGACGGGTCGGGGGAGCGGTCCAGCCAGCCGCGGTCGGCGAGGTGGGCGACATGGCGGCTGGTGACCGACATGTCCACGGAGAGCAGCTCGGCGAGCTTGCTCATGCGCATGGCGCCGAAGCGGCCCAGCAGGGTCAGCACGGCGGCGCTGCCGCTCGGGCAGTCCGACGGCAGAATCCGCCCGAGCTCCCGCCTCACGGCACCGAAGGCGCTGAACTGCCGGATCAGCTCCTCGTACTGCGCCCGCTCGGCCATCACACCTCCCGCATTCGTTGCTTAGGGCAACCATAAGAGTTGTTGGTTGCTGCAGGTAAACAATTTGGGGTGAGGTCGGCATAAAAACTTGGCAAAGGTAAGTATTGCGAACGTAAATACGCAGGTGGGAAGGGCTACCGCTGCTGGTGGACCCCCACTTGGGTCACCATGACGGATTCGCTAGGGTCTCCAGCTATGGCTAACCCCCAGAACCCCCAGGGCAACCACGACCCCGCCGGCAGCACCCAGATGTTCCGTGCGTTCGTGGACGAGGGCCCGCAGGGCCGACAGGCTCAGGCCCCCGCTTCGGCGTCGGCCGGCCCCCGCATCGGCCTGATCGTCGGCATCGTCGTCGCCGTGGCGGTCGTGGCCGCCGTGGCGTGGCTGGCGCTCAAGTAGGGCGTACCGCTACTTCCACCGGACGGTGACGTCCCGCGTCTCGATGTGCATGCCCAGCGGCACCCGCCACGCGTCGACGCACACCGTCCAGGTCTTCTCCTTCCGCGCCCCGCCCCCGATCGGCGCCGGAAGCGCCACATCCGACTCGACGGTCCCCCAGTCGATGCCGAGCAGGCCGATGATGTGCGTCCCGAACGTCACCGTGCCCGAACGCACCGCTGCCTGGCCGGAGTTGGTGAAGGTGAGGGCCACGTCCTCGCACCAGCGCTTGTCCGTGGCCTTGCGGGTCGGGTCGCTCCAGGTGAGCGCGGCGGGTGCCGTACTGCTGCGCGTTGCCGTCGGAGCCGGCGAACCCGCCGTGGTGCGACCGGACTTGGTGCCGTCGGCTGACGGAGAGGCGCCCGCACCCGGTGTCGTCGCCGAGTCGTCCGGCGAAGTTCCTCTGCCGGCAGGGGAGTTGCCCTTCTCGTCCGGCGTCCCGCCGGCCCTCGTCGGTCCGTTCAGCGGCACCAGCGTCACCGCGCCGGTCGGTGTCACCCTCGTACCGGACGGCTGAGGCGCACCTCCCACCGATCCGGTGGCGACGTACGCCTCCCGCCCGTCGCCTCCGCATGCGGCCAGCGCGGCACCCAGACAGACGACGGCCGCCGACGCGCCCAGCAGGGCGCCCCGGCGGCCACGTGTCCATGTCGTCCGAAGCATCGCGCCAGTGTGGCTGACGCTCCGTCAGTTAGGAAGGGGTCAGTCCGAGATGAGGCCCTCCCGCAGCTGCGCCAGGGTCCGCGTCAGCAGTCGGGAGACGTGCATCTGCGAGATGCCGACCTCCTCGCCGATCTGTGACTGGGTCATGTTGGCGAAGAAGCGGAGCATGATGATCTGCCGCTCGCGGGGCGGGAGCTTGGCCAGCAGCGGCTTCAGCGACTCGCGGTACTCGACGCCCTCGAGCGCCGTGTCCTCGTAGCCGAGGCGGTCGGCCAGGGAGCCCTCGCCGCCGTCGTCCTCGGGGGCCGGGGAGTCCAGCGAGGAGGCGGTGTACGCGTTGCCGACCGCGAGGCCGTCGACCACGTCCTCCTCGGACACGCCCAGTACGGCGGCGAGTTCGGGGACGGTCGGGGAGCGGTCGAGCTTCTGGGAGAGCTCGTCGCTGGCCTTGGTGAGGGCCAGGCGCAGCTCCTGCAGCCGGCGCGGGACGCGCACCGACCACGAGGTGTCGCGGAAGAACCGCTTGATCTCGCCCACGACCGTCGGCATCGCGAACGTCGGGAACTCCACGCCCCGTTCGCAGTCGAAGCGGTCGATCGCCTTGATCAGGCCGATGGTGCCGACCTGGACGATGTCCTCCATCGGCTCGTTGCGCGAGCGGAACCGGGCCGCCGCGTAGCGCACGAGCGGGAGGTTGAGCTCGATGAGCGTGTCCCGGACGTAGGCGCGCTCGGGGCTGTTCTCGCCGAGTGCGGCCAGCCGCAGGAACAGGGAGCGGGACAGGGTGCGGGTGTCGATGGACTCCGACGAAGACGGAAGAGCCGGGGCCGGCACGGCCTCCAGCACCGTGACGTCGTCAAGCGCGGCGTCGGGCGCTGATTCGCTCTTCGTGAGCGTGAGCACCTTCGAGCTGCCCTGTTCTGCGGACATGCCACCCCCTCTGGGTCGCGGGACGGTCGCGGCCGAACCTCGCCGTGTGGCGAGGAGTTCAGCCTTCACCTGAATACCGGAGCCGAAGCCACGGCAAACGCGCTTGGGGAAGAATGTCACATGTCGGCAACACGCTGTAGTGACATGTCGACACGTGAGACGTGAATCGGCCCTGGAAAGAGAGGGTCTGGGCGTTTTTCGGCGCAGAACTGTCGGGAACAGCCCTGGTGAGCGATTCGCTCGTGCCGGTTACCACTCGATCCTGCTTGCGAACTGCGGTGTTCCGGCGTGTTCTCCGGTGTGCGCCTGTGCGCCTGTGCGCCTCTTATGCCTCGATCCGATTCGCCGAACGCAGCCGCTGGAAGCTACGCGCGAGTAGCCGTGAAACGTGCATCTGAGAGACGCCGAGTTCCGCGCTGATTTGCGACTGGGTGAGATTGTTGTAGTAGCGCAGCAGCAGGATTCGCTGTTCGCGTTCCGGGAGTTGGACGAGGAGATGCCGGACGAGATCGCGGTGCTCCACGCCGTCCAGGGCGGGGTCCTCGTAGCCGAGCCGGTCCAGCAGCCCGGGGAGCCCGTCGCCCTCCTGTGCGGCCTCCAGCGAGGTGGCGTGGTACGACCGCCCGGCCTCGATGCAGGACAGCACCTCGTCCTCGCCGATGCGCAGTCGCTCGGCGATCTCGGCGGTGGAGGGGGAGCGGCCGAACGCGGTCGTCAGGTCCTCGGTCGCGCTGTTGACCTGCACCCACAGCTCGTGCAGGCGGCGCGGTACGTGGACGGTCCGTACGTTGTCCCGGAAGTACCGCTTGATCTCCCCGATGACCGTCGGCATCGCGAAGGTCGGGAACTGTACGCCCCGGTCCGGGTCGAAGCGGTCGATGGCGTTGATGAGCCCGATGCTGCCGACCTGGATCACGTCCTCCATCGGCTCGTTTCGGGAGCGGAAGCGGGCCGCGGCGTAGCGCACGAGCGGGAGGTTGGCCTCGATCAGCGCCCCGCGCACCCGGTTGTGCTCCGGAGTGCCCGGCCGGAGCTCCTTGAGCTCGGCGAAGAGCACCTGGGTCAGCGCCCGGGTGTCGGCGCCGCGGCTGCGCTGCGGGGCGGCAGGCGCGACTTCCGTGGCCTCCTGGGGAGGCGCAGTACTGGCCGACACGGTCAACGCCACCTCTTCATCGGTCAACTCATCCGTCAAAAGCGGTCATAGCATCACAAGACATGTCCACTGTGTGCAAGCACCGCATAACGCAGCGTTGCTCCGTGTTGAGACGCAGAAAAGCCTCCCGCCGTTCCGGTGGGAGGCTCGGGAGCACTGGTGCTCAGTACTCGTAGTCGGCGATCACCCAGGTGGCGAACTCCTTCCACAGGGTCACACCGGCCTGGTGTTCGGGGTGCTCGACGTACCGCTTCAGCGCCGCCGCGTCCTCGAACCCCGAGTTGATGGCGAAGTCGTAGGCGATGGGGCGGTCGCTGAGGTTCCAGCCCAGCTCCCAGAAGCGGATCTCGGGGATCTTCCCCTCCAGCGACCGGAAGGCCTCGACGCCCTCCAGGACACGTGGGTCGTCGCGCTCGACGCCCTCGCCGAGCTTGAAGAGGACGAGATGGCGGATCATGATCGCTCCTCACTCCGGGCCGGACTCACTTGGCCCCGTTGGCCAGCCAGGTGAAGAAGTCGCCGATGGACTTCGCGGCGTCCGAGATGCCCTCGAACGCTATCTGGACGTAGTCGGCGGCCTTGGCCGGATCCGTGATGATCACATACAGCGCGAAGACCACGAGCACATAGACGGTGATCTTCTTCGCGTTCACCGCCATCGCGGCCTCCCTGTGACTGATGTGCTGCTAGGGCCCCCTGGTGCCGCGGGTGAGTGTAACTTCACACAGACTTTAAGGACCAACGGCCCGCAGGTCCGGGGCCTTTGCCGGGCCCACGAGCGCCCGCCGGGACGCAGGATGGAAGCAAGCCCGGTGGATCTGGCAGAAGTCCCCAGGGCTCGGGACCGAACCCCACTGCGGGGTGCGCGCCGCCGCTCTCCCCCGTCGGCGACGCGCACTTGAGGGTCCGGTATGCACGAAGGGCCCCGTCTCTCGACGGGGCCCTTCTCAAGCCGTACGGCATCCTGAGCCGTGATCACGGCCGCGGTGTCTCCCGACTCGGCGGCGCCGTTCCCGATCTCGGATCGCACCAGGTTTCCCACCGAGACGGAAGACCACGAAGGGCCCGGTCCACCGGACCGGGCCCTTCGTCTACCTGCGGTAGCGGAGGGATTTGAACCCTCGGTGACTTGCGCCACACTC
>NZ_JBSFHA010000018.1:67092-136572 GCF_053596855.1 Streptomyces sp. NPDC001617 | reverse complement strand
GTGGAGCGGTCGGGGGTGAAGGCCTCGGGCGTGGAGCGGTCGGGGGTGAAGGCCCCGGGCGTGGAGCGGTCGGGGGTGGAGGCCCCGGGCGTGGAGCGGTCGGGGGTGAAGGCCCCGGGCGTGGAGCGGTCGGGGGTGGAGGCCCCGGGCGTGGAGCGGTCCGGCGCGGAGGCGCCGGGCATGGAGCGGTCAGGCGTGGAGCGGTCAGGCGTGGAGCGGTCGGAGGCCGGCTGAACAGCCCGCCGTCGGGCACTCTCGGCCGCTCTCCCTCGGGCACTCCCCCTCAGCCGCCCTCCCCCCGGCGCCGGCGTCCCGTCCCTCAGCCCTCCGCTGCCTCAGCCCGCGAACGCCGGCTGTGGCAGTCCCTTCCCCGCGCCGGGGACGACCAGGAGGGAGCCCGCGATCGGGTGGGGTGCCGTGAGGCCCACCCGGGCCGTGGTGATGTACAGGTCCGTCAGGTCGGGGCCGCCGAAGGCGCAGGCGGTCACGCGGGGCGTGGGCAGTTGGAGCACGCGGTCCAGTTCGCCGTCGGGTGTGTAGCGACGTACCGCACCGCCGTCCCACAAGGCCACCCACACACAGCCGTCGGCGTCCACCGTCAGCCCGTCGGGGAAGCCGGCACCCTCCTCGATCTGCGCGAACCGGCGCCGGTCCACGGCCCGCCCGTCCTCGTGGCGGAAGACGTCGACCTGCCGCGTCGGCGAGTCGATGTAGTACATGAGCCGGCCGTCGGGGCTCCACCCGGTCCCGTTGCTCACCGCGACATCGTCGAGAACCGTCTCCACGGCCCCCTCCCCGGTGAACCGCGCGAGCGTGCCGCCACCCGGTGCCTCGTCGTAGCGCATGGTGCCGGCCCACAGCGAGCCGTCGGGGGCGACGGCGGCGTCGTTGGCGCGCCGCCCCGGCACGACCTCGTGGTGCAGCCAGCGGAAGGTGCCGTCGGGGTCGACGAGCCCGACCCCGTCCCGGAGGTTCAGGACCAGCCCGCCTCCGGCCCTGGGCTTCGCCGCGCCCACGTGCTGGTCGGTCACCCGGACCGTGCGACGGCCCGACACGGGGTCGTACGTGTACACGCGGGCGCCGAGGATGTCGATCCAGATCAGCCGCCCGGCGGCCGCGTCCCAGGTCGGGCCCTCGCCGAGGGTCGCCTCGGCGCGCACCGCCACCTCGTACGGCGTCATGCGACGGTCCGGTGGCCGAGGCGCTCCGACAGTTCCACGGCGCCCTTGGCGGCGAGCTGCTCCAGCTCGGCGCGGCGCTCGTCGCTCCAGCGGATCATGGGGACGGAGATGGAGAGCGCGGCGACGACCTGCCCGGTACGGTCCCGGACCGGCGCGGCGACACAGCTGACGTCCGGATTGGACTCCCGGCTCTCCACCGCCATCCCCCGCTGCCGGATCTGCGCGAGGGCCTCGCGCAGGGCGCCCGGCTCGGTGATGCTGTTGGGTGTCATCGCGACGAGCTCGGCGTCGTCCGGGATGCGCGCGCTGAGCTCCGGCTCCGGAAGGGAGGCCAGCAGCATCTTCCCGACGGACGTGCAGTGGGCGGGCAGCCGACGCCCCGCGGCGGACACCATCCGCACCGCGTGCGTCGAGTCCACCTTGGCGATGTAGATGACATCGGTGCCCTCGAGGATGGCCACATGAACGGTCTCGTCACAGGTCTCGGCCACGGACCGGGCGACCTGCTGCCCCTCGGCGGCGAGATCCAGCTGCTCGGCGTACCGGCTGCCGAGCTGGTACGGCCGTACACCCAGCCGGTAGCGTCCGGGCTGCCCCGGCACCTGGACGATGTACGACCGGGCGGCGAGCGTGGTCACCAGCTCGTGCACGGTGGTGCGCGGCAGCTGCAGCTTACGCACTATGTCGGGGGCGGAGAGCGTCCCGTCCCCGTCGAGGAAGAGCTCGAGAATGTCGAGAGCCCGGGTCACGGCAGGTACGAGGCGTCCCACGACCGGCCCCCTCCCTTGATTTTCACTAGGTGTCTGCGTTCGAAATTTCAACAGACGATCGGCATGACGAACACAGGTTAGGCGGAGCTGTTTGCCCGGGCAATGGTTCTGCGCAGACCACCTGATCCCGACGATCTATCTTCCCTTCTGGCCAGTACATGCCCGATCCTGATCCGGGAGCGGCCCCATGGCCGTCCTGACGTGATCGGAGCACTGGTGGGTGACATCAATGGAGGACCGGGCGAGGCACCCGTTCTGGTGACCGGCGGCAGTGGTTTCGTGGGCAGTCATCTGGTGCTGCGGCTCCTGGAGCGCGGCTATCACGTGCGTACCACCGTCCGCAGTACCACCGCCTCCCCCAAGGTCGCCCCCCTGCGCGCCATGCAGGACGACCACCCCGGTCGGCTGGAGCTCTTCGAGGCCGATCTGCTCGTCGACGGGTCCTTCGACGAGGCGATGAAGGGGTGCGAGGTCGTGTTCCATGTCGCCTCGCCGTTTCTGATGCCGGAGAAGATCAAGGACGGGCAGCGGGACATGGTCGAGCCCGCGTTGGCCGGGACGCGGAATGTCGTCGGGAGCATCGAGCGGACGCCGAGTGTGCGGAGGCTCGTGTTCACCTCGACCGTGGGGGCGGTCTTCGGGGACTACGTCGATGTGATGGACATGGAGGGGCGGGTGTTGAGCGAGGGGTACTTCAACACCACCAGTACCGTCGAGAACAACCCGTACCACTACGCCAAGACCGTTGCGGAGCAGGCCGCTTGGGAGGCCGAGCGGGCGCAGGAACGGTGGCGGATGGTCTCGGTGAATCCGGGGCTGGTGCTCGGGCCCTCCCTCACCCCGGCCTCCGAGTCCGGCAGCCTCTTCCTCCTCGAAGAGCTCTTCAAGGGGTACTTCTTCTACGGCGCCCCGGACTTCAGCTTCACCACCGTCGATGTGCGCGATCTCGCGGACGCGCACATCGCCGCCGCCGAGACGGCCGGCGCGCACGGGCGGTACATCCTGGCCGCCGAGACGATGTCCTCCTTCCACGACATGGCCCGGATCATCCGGACGCGGTATCCGAGAGACCTGAGGCTGCCCCGAACCCGCCTCCCCCACTGGCCCGTTCGCATCCTCGGCCCCGCCTTCGGTCTCACCCAGGACTACATCCGCAAGCACCTCGGCATCCGCTTCGAGGTCGACAACCGTCGCGGCATACGGGAGTTGGGGATCACCTACCGGCCCGTCGAGGAGACCCTCCTGGACCATTACGAGGCATGGCGGAAGCAGCGCAAGAAGTGACGGAAAGTCGACGCCGACGCCCAGGGCTGGGCTTCACTGACGTCCCGTCTCCCCCAACACCCCCCTCAACCGCTGTGCCCTGAGCACGAGTTCGAGCTCGAAGCGGCGGTCTGGGTCGTCGATCCCGTCGCCCCACAGTTCGCGGATCTGGCGGAGCCGGTAGCGGACCGTCTGGGGGTGGACGCCGAGCCTGGCGGCCACCTCCGGTGCTCCGCCCCGGGTCTCCAGCCAGGCCAGCAGCGTCTCCGCGAGCCGCCGCCCGTGTGTCGGACCGCAGTGCCCCAGGGGTGCCAGGCAGCGCAGGGCGAGGTCGTCGATCAACTCCTCGGGCTGCAGGAGGACCAGGGCCTCCGTGTGTTCCGTGCAGTACAGGACGTCCCCGGCGGGCAGCAGCCGCCGTTCCATCAGGCGTACGGCCGCCTCGGCCCAGCGCAGCGACTTCGCCGCGTCGGCGAGGGGGACGGGCGGTCCGATCGCGCCGGACCAACCGGTCAGCGCCCGGTGGAGGAGTTCGGGGCGGCCGGCGGCGTCCGGTTCGGGGACGACCATACGAGGCTGCTCGTACTCCATGTCGAGCAGGATGCCCTGTCCCACGGCCGGCGCGACCGCCTCCCGGGCCGGGCGGAGCAGCACGCCGACGGCGACCTTCCGGGGCAGCGGCCAGCCGACCCGGGCGGCCCGCTCGGTGAGCGCGTCGGCCGGGTCGCCCCGGTGATACTCCGCCAACAGCAGCTCCATCAGACGGCGTTGGAGACGCAGTCGCTCACCGGCCTGTCTCGCCGCCGCCTCCGCATAGCCCCGCACGGACTGGTCGACCAGGCCGTCCAGGTACTGGTAGCCCGCGTCGACCAGTTCGTACATCGCCGGTGGCGGGATGTCGACGCGCTGGCCGATGTCGGCGAAACGGCGCCAGGTCAGTCGTACGCCCATGCGGTAGATCGCCTGGAGCGAGTCGAGGCTCCGGCCGTTCAGACCCTCGCCGCGGCCGAACTCCTGGAAGACGCCCGGCGGAACGGTCGGCCGGCCCTCCGACTTCTCCAGGTGCTCGATGAAGACCTCCAGGGCGCGGCGGATGCCGATCAGGGCCATCGGCTCGCCCGACTCGTCGAGGACGAGAGGCAGTTGGGGGTACTCGCGCTTGATCTCGCGCAGGATCTCCTCGGCGAGCGCGGGAGCCTCCGCCATGGCGAGGGCGGCGAAGCGGCGGACCTGGAAGCGGGGGACGTCGTGCCACGCCGAGCGGGCGGTGACGGTCGGCGGGTGAGCGGGCGTCACGGAGTCAACTCCCTTGCCCGGCTTGCTCGTAGGTGATCAGCGGCGTGTCGGGCTGCGCGGGGGTCCGGTCGAGCAGCCCGACGATGCCGAGGGCGGCGCCCACGGCGAGGGCGGCGGCAGCCACGACGGTGAGTACGGCTGCGAGCAGTCTGGACATCGCAGGGTCAGCCTCTCTGTCCGGAGGTCGTCCCCACACCCCGGTGTCCCACCCCTGCTTGTCGGCCCAGTCTCGACAGGCATTGACACTTTCGTCAAGAGGAGCCTACGGTCTGCGGCCCATAGAACGGCCCGAACTCCGTCATCACGCCCCAGGAGTGTCCGGATGCGCCGTACAGCCTCCCCCCTTTCCCTGATCCTGCTGGGACTCGGCACGTTTCTGCTGGTCCTGGCGCCGATGCTGGTCTGGTACGTCGAGCCACGGGCCGCCGTGAACCCGATCAACATCGACACCACCGCCGTCTACCGTGGCACCGGTGCCTACTTCGACACGGACGAGCTGGACACCGTGTACAACAAGCGCATCACCGTCACCCAGCAGGTGCGCGGCAATGTCGCGGACAGCGAGAAGAGCGGGCGGGCGGTGTGGGACGTGACGACGACGGTCGACACGGACAAGTCGCTGCCGGCCGCCGATCCGCACGACGCGCTGGAGTTCTTCGTCAACCGCTGGGTGACGAACCGGCACACCAACCAGCCGGTGCACTGCTGCGGGGAGAACCCGTACTTCGAGGGCGACGCGTATCTGAAGTTCCCCTTCGACGTGCAGCGACGCTCCTACACCTGGTGGGACAACTCGCTGGACGACACGGTGGTGTTGCACTACGCGGGCACCAAGAAGATCCAGGGGTACACGGGTTACCGGTTCACCGGAACCGTCCCCCCGACCAAGATCGGAACACGGCTGGTTCCCGGCGCGCTCGTCGGCCAGAACAACACACCGCAGGTCCTGGCCGAGGAGTGGTACTCCAACCACGGCATCGAGCTGGTCGTCGACCAGCGCACCGGCCGGGTGATCTACGCCCAGGTCGGACCGCGCCGGACGCTGCGCGCCCCGGGGCACAAGTACGACGACGTGCTGCTTCTGGACAGCAAGAAACTGGGGTTCACCACTGCGACGCAGAAGGCCCAGGTGAAACTGGCGAAGAAGGAGAGCGGTCAACTGCGCATGGTGGGGCAGACGTTGCCGATAACCGCGGCTGTGGCCGGATTCGTACTGGCGGTAGTGGGTGGCGTTTTGGTGGTACGAGGGCGTAAGCGACCGGAACCGGAAGAAATGAGCGAGTTGCCCGAACCTCAACTCACGATGTGACATGACGTCAGTTCTAATAAAGCCGCAAATTGTCACCCAGGTGAGTAGCCGCGGCGAACGGCTGGGCGAAAACTGTCCACCCCCACCCCAGCACAACCCGTCCACATCCCACACCGACGAAGAGCTCAGTCCCCCCACAGCAAGTCCAGAAAGCCACCACTGAGTTCCGCACCCAGAGACGAGTTGGAGCACCCATGCCCCAGCACGTGCCGTCCCCGCTGCATGACGCCCACCCGTGGGCGCCGCAGCACCTCCAGGCGCTCCCCCCACAACCGCGCCGCATCGTTTTCCTCGCCCACCGGGACCTCGACAACCCGGCCGCCGGCGGCTCCGAGCTGCTGGTCGACCGCCTTGCCGAGGGGCTGACCGGCCTCGGTCACCAGGTGACGCTGATCTGCGGCGGCCCTGCCGCGTTCCGGGACTACCGGGTCGTGTCGGCCGGCGGCGAGTTCGCCCACTACCTGCGGGCCCGTTCCGCCTTCGCCCGCCAGGTCGGCGAGACCGATCTGCTGGTCGAGGTCTGCAACGGGATGCCGTATCTCGCGCCCCTCTGGCACCACGGCCCCACCCTGTGTCTGGTCAACCATGTCCACTCCGACCTGTGGAAGATGCGGTTCGGCGGAGCGCTGGCGCCGGCCGCGCGGATCGGGCGAAGACTCGAACAGTGGGCGCTGACCGGTGCGCAGCAGCGGAGCCTGCTGGTCGCCGTCTCCCCCTCGACGGCGCACGCCCTGCGGGCGATCGGTGTCGAACGGGACCGGATCCGTGTGGTCCACAACGGCGTCGAGGAGCCGGGGCCGCTGCTGCCCAAGGACTCCGAGCCGCTGTTCGTGGCCGTCGGAAGACTGGTCGAGTACAAACGGATCGATCTGCTGCTGAGACTCTGGGAGCGGGTGCGGCCGGTCACCGGCGGTCGGCTGGTGATCGTGGGCGACGGGCCGGAACGGGGCCGGTTGGAGCAACTGGCCGGTCCTGGCGTGGAGTTCGCGGGTCATGTGTCCGAGGCGGAGAAGCACCGGCTGCTGTGCGCTGCGTGGCTGTTGCTGCACCCGTCCGCGGTGGAGGGCTGGGGTCTGGTCGTGACCGAGGCTGCCACCCGTCAGACGCCGACGGTCGCGTTCGATGTGCCGGGGCTCAGGGATTCCGTCGTGGACGGGGAGACCGGGATGCTCGCGCAGGGAGAGTCCTCGTTCGCCGCCGCCTGGTGCACCCTGGCGCTGTCCGGTCATCGCCGCGAGGCGATGGGCAAGGCGGCCCGCGACCGTGCCGCCCGCTACCGCTGGCACCGGACCGTCAGACAGTTTCGCGCGGTAGCCGCCGAGGCGGTGAGGAGCTGGTCCCCATGACCAGTCTCAAGGACCCTTCGATACGCCGCTCCCTCGCCCTCTTCCGGGCCTTCCTCCATGAGCAGGACGATCCCGAATCCTGTTACGCGCTGCTCGCCCGTGACGCCGCCGACCAGGTCGAGGCCTACGGCGGTCCCGTCGCCGGTCGTACGGTCGTGGACGTCGGTGGGGGCAGTGGGTACTTCACCGAGGAGTTCCGGCGGCGGGGTGCGTATGCCTACCTCTTCGAGCCCGACATACGGGAGTTGGGGGAGAAGCCGCCCGAGGGGGCCGTGATCGCGGACGGGTATCTGCTGCCCCTGTCCGACGGGGTCGCCGATGTGACCTTCTCCTCCAATGTGCTGGAGCATGTCGACGATCCGCAGACGTTTCTCAGTGAGCTCGCCCGGGTCACCCGGCCCGGCGGGCTGATCTATGTGTCGTTCACCAACTGGCTGTCCCCCTGGGGCGGCCATGAGTGGGCCCCCTGGCACTACTTCGGTGCCGAACGGGCCCGCGCCCGCTACCGGCGCCGTACCGGTAAACCGGCCAAGCACACCCTCGGCGAGAACCTCTTCGCCGTGCACATCGGCGCCACCCTGCGGCAGGTCCGCGCCCGCGACGACGTGACGGTCGTCTCGGCGCGCTCCCGCTACTGGCCGTTCCTCGCCGAGACCGTCGTGAAGGCGCCCGGCATAAGGGAGTTGGCCACCTGGAACCTCCTCCTCATTCTCCGGCGGTGTCCCCCATGACGACCACGGTCCAGGCTCCTCCTCCGGCAGCCGTCCCCACCACCGCGGCCACCTCGGGCCCGCCCGAGGGCCCGCGGTCGCGGCGCTGGCTCGTGGGGTTCTGGGCCGTGGCGTTCGTCCTGTTCCTGGTGGTGCACCCGGGCCGGCAGACCTTCGACACCAAGCTGGGTGTGACGGTCGACCCGGGCGCGTTCCTCTCCGACCTGGGGCAGTTGTGGCACGACCAGGGCAGCTTCGGCGGGATCCAGGACCAGTACGCCGGCTATCTGTGGCCGATGCTGCCGTTCTACTGGCTGGCCCATGTCCTGCAGCTGCCGGTGTGGCTGGCCGAGCGGCTGTGGCTGTCGTTGATCGTGTCCGTCGCCTTCTGGGGTGCGCTGCGGCTGAGTGAGCGGCTCCGGATCGGGAGCGGCGGGGCGCGCTTGCTGGCCGGGGTCGCGTATGCGCTGTGGCCGGTGTTCACGATCGTCGTCGGGTCCACGTCCGCGGCGGCCCTGCCGGGTGCGTTTCTGCCGTGGGTACTGCTCCCGTTGGTCGACGAGCGGTACAGCGCCAGGGTCGCCGCCCTGCGCTCGGCGCTCGTCGTGCCGTTCATGGGCGGAGTCAACGGGGCGTCAACTCTCGCCTCACTGCTGCCGGTTGGGCTGTACCTGTTGTCCCGCCCGCCCGGTCCACGGCAGCGCAAGCTGATCGCCTGGTGGGTGCCGGGCGTGATCGTGGCGACGGCCTGGTGGTGGATACCGCTGCTGATGCTCGGCGTCTACGGCGAGAACTTCCTTCCGTACGTGGAGACGTCGCAGACCACGACGGCCACCATGTCGGCGACCGAGGCACTGCGCGGGTCCGGCAACTGGGTCGCCTATCTGCACTTCGGGCAGGCCTGGCTGCCGGCCGGCTGGACGGTCGCCGCGTCGGTGATCGTGATCGTCTGCTCGGCCCTGGCCGCCGGGCTGGGGCTCGCCGGGCTGGCGAGACGTGACATGCCCGAGCGGCGGTGGCTGGTGCTGACCGTCGTCTCGTGTGCGCTGGTACTGCTCGCCGGGTACGGCGGTGCGTTCGGCGCGCCCTTCCACGGGGTCGTACAGGACTGGCTGAACGGCGGCCTTGTCCCCTTCCGCAACATCTACAAGTTCCAGACCGGGCTTGCTCTGGCCCTGGTGCTGGGCCTCGCCCATCTGGTGGGGGTGGCCACCGAGCCGCGCGGCGCACGTCCGGTGCGCGGGCGCCGGTTCGCCCCGCTGATCGCGGCGGTGCTGATCCTGCCGGGGCTGATGTGGCCGTATCTCAACGGCTCGATCCTCAACCCGGGCTCCTTCCAGGAGCTCCCCAAGTACTGGAAGACCACGGCCAGTTGGCTGGAGAAGTACTCCCCCGACTCCCGCGCCCTGGTCGTCCCGGCCACCGCGCACGGCATCTACAGCTGGGGCTCTCCCATCGACCAGCCCCTCGACGTCCTCGCCAAGTCCCGCTGGGCACAACGCGACTACGTCCCCTTCGGCACCCCCGGGAACCGGCGCGCGATGGACGCCGTGGAGGACGCGCTGACGTCGGGGGGCCAAGTCCCGGGACTCGCCGACTACTTGAGCCGGGCCGGCATCTACTACGTCGTCGTACGCAACGACCTCGACCCGGACCAGATCGGCTCGGTGCCGACCACGACCGTGAAGCGGACGCTGCAGCAGTCGGGCTATACCCGGGTGACGGGCTTCGGGCCGGTCATGACCGGTGGCGTCATCGCGCATGACGCGCCCCTCCAGGTGGAGGGGCTGTATCCGCGTCAGCGGGCGGTCGAGATCTACCAGCCGTCCGACACGAGCGTGCCGCGTCCGGGGCAGGCGCATCTGCTGCCCGTCTCCGACACGGCCGTCGTCTCCGGCGGCCCCGAGGCCCTGTTGCCGCTCGCCTCCGAGCTGCGCGGCCGGGCCACCGTCCTCACCGGCGACAACACTCCCGGCCTCGGCACCCCGGCCCTCCAGGTCGTCGGCGACGGCCTGCGCCGCGCGGACACCCGGTTCGGGCTGGTGAGCGCCAACACGTCCTACACGTACACGAGTTCGGAGCGGAACGCGCCGGACGCCGTGCAGGACGCGGGCAAGCGACCGCACCAGATCCTCCCCGCCAAGGGCCTCGCCCACCAGACGGTCGCCCAACTGCGCGGCGCCCGCTCGGTGACGGCCTCCTCCAGCGGCAACTGGCTCTTCTACCTCCCGCAGTACGACCCGGTGAACGCCTTCGACGGCAACCCGGACACCGCGTGGGCCGAGGGCGCGCCCGGTTCGGCGGACGGGCAGTGGCTGCGGATCGGGTTCAGCGGCACGTACGACATGCCGTCGTCCTTCAAGGTGACCCCGCTGCCGCAGCAGAGCGTGCGGTCGGCGGCGACGAAGGTGCGGGTGCAGACGGAGAAGGGGACCAGGACGAGCTTCCTGCGCCCCAACGGTCAGACGCAGACCATCAAGGCCGTTGCGGGCGAGACCAGTTGGATGAAGCTGACGATCGTCGACTCGGTGCAGCGGCACTCGGGGCTGACGGGTGCCGGGTTCTCCG
Source organism: Streptomyces sp. NPDC001617 (assembly GCF_053596855.1). NCBI lineage: Bacteria > Bacillati > Actinomycetota > Actinomycetes > Kitasatosporales > Streptomycetaceae > Streptomyces > Streptomyces sp. NPDC001617. The sequence continues at coordinate 126,129 of NZ_JBSFHA010000018.1, read as the reverse complement.
AGATCAGCCTCCCGCACCTCCAGGTGACCCGCCTGCTGCGGCTCCCCACGGACGCGGACGACGCCACCGACGCCGACGCCACCCAGATCTCCCTGCACCGCACCCCCGACCCCACCGGCCTCTCCGCGACCGGCACGGAAGCGGGCCTGCACCGCCGCTTCACCACGGCCACGGCGGGGACGTACGAAGTGAAGGCGAACGCGGTGCCGGTGAGCGGCGAGGAACTCGACAAGCTGCTCTACCAGGTCGCCCCCGACCAGCAGAAGCGCCTCGTCGCGACGGCTGATTCCACCGCGTCCCTGGGCGCGGACCTGTCGGCGCGCAACCTCACCGACGGCGATCTGACGACGGCGTGGATCGCGGGCGACCGCCCGACCATCCATCTCTCCTGGACCGGCAAACAGCCCATCGGCGAAGTGGTGTTGGCCCCGGCGGGCGGTCTGTCGACCCGCGCGACCCAGGTCGACATCAGCTCCCCGGACGGCTCGACGATCGCCGGCGTGGACGAGAACGGCGTGGTCCGCTTCGACCCCATCACCACGGACCACCTCGACATCACGATCACCCAGACGGCCCCGATGACCCTCCACAACCCGGTCGCCGACGAGGACCTGCAACTCCCCGTGGGACTGAACGAGGTGTACATACCGGCCCTCGACCAGTACCGCACCCCTCAGCCGAAGTCCTCGCGCGCCTTCTCGCTGCCGTGCGGGCAGGGGCCGGACGTGGCGGTGGACGGGAAGCTGTACCAGACGAGCGTGAAGGGGACGGTCGGAGACCTGGTGGAGCGCCGACGGGTTGACGTGACGCTATGTCAGCAAGGGCGCTCGGACGCCGAGTTGGAGCTGACGGCGGGCGCCCACCGGGTCGAGGCGGGCGACGCGGGCCCGCTCACCCTGACCGATGTGACGCTGACGCGCGGCACGGTCACCGAGCCCACCGCCGAGACCCGTCAACTGACCATACGGGACTGGCTGGGCGACCGCCGCGAGGTGTCGGTCGGCTCGGGAGCGGCCACTTACCTGACGACGTACGAGAACTACAACGACGGCTGGAAGGCCACCCTGGGCGGCAAGGAGCTGACCCCGGTCCGGCTCGACGGCTGGCAGCAGGGCTGGCAGATCCCGGCCGGTTCCGGCGGCACGGTCAAGCTGTCGTACGAGCCGTCGACGACCTACAAGGGCGGGCTGATCGGCGGTGCGGTGGGACTCGCGGCACTGGTCGGCCTGGCCGTGTGGCGCCGGCGCGAACCGAACCCCGACGCGCCGCAGCCGGTGCCGCCGTTGCCGGGGCTGTGGCTGGGCGCGGTGGTGCTGACGGCGGTGGGGATCGTGATAGCCGGTTGGTTCGCGCTGCTCGTCCCGGCGCTGGCCCTGCTGGCGTACCGGCGGCACGCACTCCTCGTACCGCTCGCGTTCGTCGCCCTCCTCGGGGCGGGGATCGCGGCGACGACGGGCGCCGGAGATCCGGTGGGCGCGGGCCGTGGAGCGTTCGGGCATACGGCCCAACTCCTGGCGCTGGTCGGCCTGTTCGCAGGAGTGGTGAGCGTGCGGGAATCGGACGAGGGGCCGGGTCGCACGGCACTGCTCCCACCGGTGAGCGGGCCCGGCCCATGGTCCGGGGACACCTCCGAGACACCCACACGACCGTTGCCGCAGCGGCGGCGGGGGGAGAGCGGGCCGGGGGCGGAGGCCGAAGGGCGCGCTTCCGACGGGAAGACCGGGCCAGGGGCCTCCGAGGGCCTTGCGGGCGGCGGGACTTCCGAAGGACAAGGCGGGGGACCGGTGCCCGGACCCGCCACCGAAGCCGGCGCCCCGGCGGCTCCCCGCCCCGGCTCCGGAAGCGCCGGCCCGACGGCCCGCCCCGAGGCCGGCCCCACCGTCTCCGCACGCGGACCCGGTGCCCCCGAGCCCGATCCGCCCACCGCGCGTTTCCCGCTCCGCAAACCCAGGCTCCGGCCGACCCCGCCCGAGGCGGCGCAGGCGCCGGACGACGACACGGGGAGGGGATGACCCCGCATGACCGCACTCGAACACCCCGCACGCGCCGACGGACCGCCGCGCCCGCCCGCCCGCATCCCGTTCCCGGTGGTGGACGAGGTGTCGCGGCACTGCCTCCAGGAGGAGGAACCGGAGACGGTCCACATCGAGGTCCATCTGCCGGGCCGCCTGGACCGGGAACGCCTGCGTTCGGCCTTCACGGAAGCCCTGCGGCGCCACCCCCGCATCCTGATGCGCGAGGCCCCCGGCGGCTGGTACCGACGCCGCTACGAGTGGGAGCTGACGGCGGAGCCGGACGTGGAGGTGGTGGCCTTCCTGCCGGCGGGCCGGTGCGCGCTGCGGGACGCACGGACGCGCGCCCTGACCACGGCTCCACCGCTGACGCTCTCGCCGCCCATCAGGCTGGAGGTGGTGGAGGGGGCGGGCCCGGTGGAGGGAAGCGAGGCGACGGATGCCGTCGGTGTGCCCGTTCGACGAGACGACTCCCCGCTCCGGCAACCCGAAGGAACCGTCCTCTTCCTGACCATCAACCACACCGCCCTGGACGGCCCCGCCTGCCTCCGCATCCTCGCGACCGCCGCCGAGATCTACGGAGGCAAGGACAACTCCCCCGCCGCACCCCCCGTACGGACGACGGAAGCCCCCCAGGACCCCCTCGACACTCCTTCCAACTGGTCCCCACCCGCCCGAGTCGCCCCCGGCACCCCCGAACCCTCCCCCGGCAACGGCATGCTCGTCACCGAACTCCCCCTCCCCCACCGCCCCAAGGGCTCCCCCTACACCGTGAACGACCAGCTCATGGTCACCACGGCCCTGACCCTCATCCACTGGAACAGAGAACACGGCGCCCACCCCCGCCCCCTCCGCATCACCATGCCCGTGGACGACCGCCCCCGAGACGCCACCATGCCGATGGGCAACGGCACCCGGCTGGTCGAAGTTCCCTTCGCGCCAGAGGAGTTGGAGGCGCATGGACCCTCCGACATGCCCGCCCTCCTGCACCGCACGGCCACCCGCACCCGCGCCCTCAAGTCCCTCCCCCGCCCCCAACTCGGCCACGGCGCCGCTCTCCTGACCGCCCCGGTCACCCCGGTCGCCTGGCGGGCCGCCCTCACCCGAGGCCTGCGCAGAGCCGCCGCGCCCTGGACCTCCACCACCCTCCTCAGCAACATCGGCCGCATCCCCTACCCGCTGGACTTCGGCGAGGGGGCCGGCCGCGCCCACGCCGTCTGGTTCTCGGCGCCTGCCCGGATGCCCCGTGGCCTCACCGTCACCACCGCCTCCACCGCCGGCCGCCTCCACCTCGCCCTGCGCTGGTCCCGCGCCCTGCTCAGCCACGGCGACGGTGCCCACCTCAGGGACCTGTTCGAGCACTATCTGCACTCCACGGAGGTGACCCCGTGACGACGGCCCCCGTGAAACCTCCCGAACTGCGCGACTTCTACGAGGACCCGTCCGTCCCCGTCGCCTCCGGCACCCCCCGCAGCCTCCGCCAGGCCCGCATGCTGGCCGCCGCACTGGACGCCGACGACCAGAAGGCGCCCCAGGTCATCCTCGACATCGGCTGCGGCGACGGCTCGGCCGCCGCGACCGCCCGCCCCCTCCTCCCCGGCCATCGCGTCATCGGCGTCGACTGGTCCCAGGACGCCCTCAAACGCGCCCGCGCCCGTCTGACGTACACGATCCGCGGCGAACTCACCGGCGGCGGGCTCCCGTTCAGGTCCGGCTCCGCGGACGCCGTGCTGTTCAGCGAGGTCGTCGAGCACCTCGTCGACCCGGACGCCGCCCTCGACGAGATCCGCCGCGTGTTGCGCCCGGGAGGCCATCTGATGCTCTCCACACCGAACCTGGCCGCCTGGTACAACCGCGGGCTGCTGCTGGCCGGGGTACAGCCGGTGTTCTCGGAGGTGAGCCTGCGCGCCATCCACGGCCGCCCCGGCAAGGAGGTCGTAGGGCATCTGCGGCTCTACACCGCGCGTGCGCTGCGGGAGTTCGTCGCCGCGTCCGGATTCGAGGTCGTACGGCTGGCCGGGGCCCCCTTCCACGGCGTACCGCGCCCCCTCCGCCCACTCGACCGGCTGGCCTGTGCCAGACCGTCCCTCGCGTCGATCCTGCTGCTGCACGCGCGAAGGACCTAGCCATGGGGTGGGGAGTGGCCGCGGCCCTGTTGGCGAACACCCTGTACAGCCTCGGTTTCGTCCTGGAGAAACGGGCGCTCACCTCGCTGCCGGAGGTGACGATCCGCAAGCCCGCCCGTCTGCTGCGGCTGGTGCTCGGCAGCCCCCTGTGGATCGGTGGCTCCCTCGCCCTGGCCTCCGGGTTCGGCGCCCAGCTCGTCGTCTACCGCACCCTGCCGATCGCCGCCGCCCAGGGCATCTTCGTCTCCGGCCTGGTGCTGCTCGTGCTGCTCTCCGCCCGGCTGCTGGGCGAGGAGACGACCGGCCGGGAGCGGTACGCGCTGGGGGCGATCCTCGCCGCGCTGCTGATGGTCGTCCTGTCGCTGAAGGAGGCCGGCACGAACGCGGACACCGTCAGCCGCGGCGCCCCCTACCAGCTGATCCTCCTGGTGTGCGTGCCCTCGCTGGCGGCCGGTGTATGGCTCTACGGCGCCGCCGAACGCCGCTCCCGACACCGGCACCGGGCGCCGACCACCGGCGTGGAGTACGGCGTGGCGGTGGGCCTGCTGTACGGCGTCAGCTCGCTGGCGATCAAGGGGGTTTCGAGCTACCTGACCACAAGTGGGCTGGCCCACGCGGTGGTTGACGTACTGAAGTCGCCGTACCCCTATCTCCTGCTCTTCACCGGCGCGTTCGGCCTCGTCATGTCGCAGGCCGCGCTGCAGCGGTGCCGGGCCTCGCTGATCGTGCCGGTGTGCACGACGGTGACCTGTCTGTACACGGCGGTGATCGGCACGCTCTCGTTCGGCGAGGCGCTGCCGCACGACCCGCTGCGCCTCGCGCTGCGTCTCGCCGGCACCGCGCTCGCCGTCTCCGTGCTGCTGGCCATGCCCAAGCACGACCCCGCCCCCGCACCACCACAACCCCCCATCGGTGCCAAGGAGTTGACGCCGCCATGAACCCCGACGACCCACTGCTGCAGATCCTCGCGTGCCCCCTCGACAAGGGTCCGCTGCACCTCGTCAAGCCGGACGGACCCAAGGCACCGGAGGCCCTGTACAACCCGCGCCTGCACCGCCGTTACCCGATCGTCGACGGCATCCCGCAGCTGCTGCCGTCCTCCGGGGAGCAGGTGTCGGACGACGAACACGAGGCGCTGCTGAAGCGGATGGCCCAGTGAGGTCCACGACTCCGCCCCGCACCCTCGCCGCCCGCCTCGCGCCACTCCTCCCCACCCGTCTGGTCGCCGCCGTCGCCCGGGCCGTCTACCCGCGCTTCGAACCGGAGTTGGCGCGGCTGGCGGAGCTGTGTCCGGACGAGTGCGGGACGGCGGTGGACGTCGGCGGCTGGTACGGCCCGTGGACGCGGCGGCTGTCGAAGCGGGCGCGCCAAGTGGTGACCGTGGAACCGGTCCCGCACCTCGCCCGCCTCCTGACCGCCGCCGCCCCGCCGAACGTCCGTGTCGTCCAGGCCGCCGCCGCGGACCACCCGGGCATCGCCCGCCTCTGGCTGCCGCCGGACGACGCGGGCGACCGGGGCGTGTCCTCGCTGGTCCGCCGGGACATCCACGGACAGGCGCTGGACGTCCGATGCGTCACCCTCGACGAACTCGGGCTGCGGGACGTCGGTTTCCTCAAGATTGACGTGGACGGCAGCGAGCTGGCCGTGCTGCGCGGCGCGACCTGCCTGCTGGCGCGCGACCGCCCCGCGCTCTTCGTCGAACTGGAGTCCCGTATCCAGCCGATCGCGCCGGTCGTCACCTACCTCGCGCTCCTCGGCTACGACGGCTGGGTGCTGCCCGGCCGCTCCTGGGTGCCGCTGGCGAAGTTCCCGCTGGAGGAGCACCAGGCCGCCGCCGAGCACGTGGTCTCCCAGGGCCTGCTGGGCCGGATCCTGCCCTTCCGCGACCACCCGCGCTACGTCAACTCGGTCCTCTTCCTGCCCGACGGCCGCCGACCCGGCAATGCCGGCCGGCGGAGCCGGAGGGACCATGGGAGCCATGTCCTCCGTCAAGCGCCCCGGTAGCCCGTTCACCCCGCTCGACTTCCAGCTCGTCCTGCTGCGCCGTATGGCCGACCACAACCCGGACCTGGTGGAGGACGCCCGGCACGCACTGGGCGTCTCCATCGCCGACATGAGAGAGGCCAACAAGCGGTGGCAGGGGATGCTGCACTCACCGCGCGCGCGTGCGGCCGCCTCCCGCTACCGCTCGATCCTCGGCGAGCCCGAGTCGGTCGTCACCCGCAGGGTCGGCGACCTGGACTGCGAGGCCCGGCTCTGGCCCGTCCCCCTCTGGCCGGACCTGCGCTTCGAGGTACTGCTCGCGCCGAACGGCGCCGTCTGGAACGAGTGGCTGGTCCGCGCCCCGGGCGTCGCGGGCCCCGACCTCAAGACCCTCGACGACCTCACCCCTTGGTCCTGCACGGTCGACGAGGCGGCCCACGCCTTCGCCCCCGCCCGCCCCCTGGAGGGCACCGCTCCGACCCGCTGGGGTCTGGCGTTCACGGCGCCGGACGGGGAGGGCGTGCGCAGGGATGTGGCGGCGGAGTTCACGTGGGGGCTGCTGCAGCGGGTCGCGGTGGGCGGCTGAAGGAGGTCGGCGGAGCGGGCGAGGTGGTCCGTCAGCGCCCCGCCGCCGCCAGGATCGCGTCCCGCACCCCCGCCACCGACTCCGCGTGCAGGAACAGGAACAGATTCGGCTCGACCAGCTCCAGCTCCATGACCACCGGCCGACCGTCCTCCCCGTCGACGAGGTCCACGCGTGCGTACAGCAGCTCGGGTGCGTCCGGTACGGCGGCCAGGGCGCGCTCGGCGACGGCGAGCTCGGCCGGGGTCGGGGTCCAGGGCTCCAGGTCCGGGTGGGCGACCTTGTCCGCGTCGAAGGCCGTACCGGGGGCGAGGACGGCCCGCTTGCGGCTGGCGTGCAGCAGGCGCCCGCCGAAGAACTGCAGCGCCCGCTCGCCGGCCGCGTCGATGCCGCGCATGTACGGCTGCACCATCGCGGTCAGCCCCTCGTCATGCATGCGCGCGAGATGCCGTACGGCCGCTTCCCGCTCGTCCGCCCGATAGCGCGCGGCGTACCGCGCTCCGGCTCCGGAGGTCGGCTTGACGACGTACTCGCCTTCGTCCGGAAGGTCGGGCGCGTCGCCGGGCACGAGATACCGGGTGGGCACGACGGGCACACCGGCCGCCGCCAGCTCCCCCAGATACCGCTTGTCGGTGTTCCACCGCACGACCTCCACCGGGTTCGCCAGCCGCGTCCGCGTGGCGCACTTGTGCGCCCAGGCCAGGAACTCGGCCGTCCGCCAGCTGTAGTCCCAGGTCGACCGGATGACGGCGAGGTCGTACGCACCCCAGTCGGCCTCGGCGTCGTCCCAGCACACGGCGTCCGCCTCGGCCCCGGCCGCGCGCAGGGCGTCCAGCAGGACGGGCAGGTCGCGGTCCTTGCTGGGCCGGGGCCGGGGGTCGTAGGTGACGAGGGCGACGCGGGGCACGGCGGGGCTCCGTTCTGCTGATCGGCGATCTGCCGGGTGAGGTCTGCCGAGGGTGAACCGACCGCAGGCTAACCAGCCGACCCGCAACCGTCGCAACTCGATTGACCTTCCCCTTCGGTGAAGCCCCAGCATCGACGGCAGGAACCGGAAGAGGTGCACACGCCCATGGAGGCACGGACATGCGCATGCTGACGATCGGCGCCTTCGCCAAGGCCTCCCGGCTGTCCCCGAAGGCCCTGCGGCTCTACGACGAGCTGGACCTGCTGCGTCCCGCCCGCGTCGACCCGGACACCGGCTACCGCTACTACGCGCTCGCCCAGCTGGAGCGGGCGCGGCTGGTGGCGTGGCTGCGGCGGCTGGGGATGCCGCTGGCCCGTATCCGCGAGGTGTGCGCTCTGGACTCGGCGGCCGCGGCCGCGGAGATCCGCGCGTACTGGGCGGGGGTCGAGGCGGAGACGGCGGTACGGCGGGACCTCGCCGGGTTCCTGATCGAGCACCTGTCGAGCGAGTCCCGCCCCACCCGGAAGGACACCACGATGCTGGAACTGCGTTACTTCGCCCACTCGGACCGCGGCCTGGTCCGCCCCGCCAATCAGGACACGGCGTACGCGGGCACCCGGCTGCTCGCGGTCGCCGACGGCTTCGGACCGGCGGGCGCGCCGGCGAGCAGCGCGGCGGTGGAGGCCCTGCGCTTCCTGGACAGCGACGAGCTGCCGGCCGGAGACGTCCTCAACCTCCTCCAGGACGCGGTGCAGGGCGCCACGGACGCGGTCCGCGACGCGACGGACGGCACCGACGAGAACGGCACGACGCTGACGGCCCTGCTGTGGACGGGCTCCCGTCTGGCCCTGGTCCATGTGGGCGACTCCCGTGCCTACCTGCTCCGGAACGGCGGCCTCTTCCGTATCACCCACGACCACACCGTGGTCCAGTCGATGATCGACGAGGGTCGGCTGACCCCGGAGGAGGCGACGTCCCACCCCCAGCGCACCCTGCTCCTGAAGTGCCTCGGCACCACCGCCCCCGACCTGCGCCTGCATGACGCGTCCCCCGGCGACCGCTACCTCGTCTGCTCCGACGGCCTGTCCTCCGTGGTCCCTGAGGCCCGCATCCGGGACCTCCTGGGCACGCCGGGCAGCCCCGACGAGACGGTCCTCGCCCTGGTCGCGGAGGCGAACACGGCGGGCGGGCCGGACAACGTGAGCTGTGTGGTGGCGGACGTGGTGGAGGCCGCGGCCTGACCAACTCCCTTGTCCGTACGGCAGGATCGCCCCATGTCGATCTCCGGAACGGACGCGTACGCCGACGAACCCGACCTCCCCCCGCTGGTCGAGCAAGCCCTCACCGCCGCCCGCACCCACGGATTCCCCTACTCGTGCCGCCCGGAACAGGGCCGCCTGCTGCGGGCCCTGGCGGGCGGCGCGCGGGAGACGATCGGGGAGACGGGGACGGGCTGCGGGGTGGGCCTGGCGTGGCTGGCTTCCGGGGCCCGGGAGGGGGTACGCCTGCTCAGCGTCGAGCGGGATCCGGAGCGCGCCCGGATCGCCGCCGAGGTCTTCGCCGACCGTCCCGAGGTGCGGGTCCTCACCGGCGACTGGCACCGGATCGCAGCCCACGCCCCGTACGACCTCCTCGTCCTGGACGGCGGCGGCACGGGCAAGACCCCGGACGACACCCCCGCCGACCCGGCCCGCCTCCTCACCCCGGGCGGCAGAATCGTCATCGACGACTTCACCCCGTCCACCGACGATCCGCCCCTGCACGAGGGCGCAGTGGACCGGCCCCGCCTGCACTGGCTCCGCCACCCCGCCCTGAACACCGTCGAGATCCCCATCGCCGCCGACCTCGCCACCCTCGTCGGCACGCGGCGCCGGACGGCGGGGACCGGGACCACCTGGCGAGGGTTCACGTACGGCCAGGTCGTACGGGGCGTCGTCACCGCCATCGAGTCCTTCGGCGTGTTCGTGGACATCGACGGCACCGAGGGCTTCATCACCGCTCCCGAGCTCGCCCGGCGCCCGTACGGCTCCTTCCACGACGTGGTGGCGGTCGGCCAGGAGATCACCGCCGAGGTGCTCGCCTTCGAACTGCCCCGGCAGCAGGTCCGACTGTCCATGGCGGCCCTGGCACCCGACCCGTTGGTGGAGTTCGCCCGGCAGGGCCCGGGCCGCGTGGTGCGGGGGACCGTCACCAAGGTGGTCCCCTTCGGCGTGTTCGTCCGCGTCTCCGACGACGTCGAGGGCCTCGTCCACCGGGACCTGCTCAGCGGCGAGGTCCTGCCGGAGGTCGGCACACCGCTGGCTGTCAGGGTGACGGAGATCAATCTGCAGCAGCGGCGTGTTTGGCTCGTTCCGGTGTAGGAACGATGGTGTCGTCGTCCCCGGCCGCAAGGAGTGCGTCGCGTGTCCTCTCTGTTTCCCGCCCTGTCGGACGAGCCGAACGAGCGAGTCGCCCTGCGCTTCGGTGCGCGATCGTTGACGTACGGGCAGCTCGCGGCGGTGGCCGGTGCGCTCGGGGAGCGCGTCCGGGGGGCCGGCCGGGTCGCCGTATGGGCCACTCCCGCGCTGGAGACCGCCGTCGCCGTGGTCGCGGCACTGGAGGCGGGCGTGCCCGCGGTGCCGCTGAACCCGAAGTCGGGCGAGAAGGAGCTCGGGCACATCCTGTCCGACAGTGCGCCCACGGTGGTGCTGGCCGCACCGGGGGATGAACTTCCCCTGTCCGTGGGGGACTTGGAGCGCGTCGATGTGGAGGTGAGCGGCACCGGAAGTCCCGCACCCGCCCCTGCCCCCTCCGTCACCGACGAGGACCCCGCCCTCGTCGTCTACACCTCCGGCACCACCGGCCCGCCCAAGGGCGCCGTCATCCCCCGCCGGGCCATCGCCGCCACCCTCGACGCCCTCGCCGACGCCTGGCAGTGGACCGGCGACGACGTGCTCGTGCACGGGCTGCCGCTGTTCCATGTGCACGGACTGGTGCTGGGCATGCTCGGCCCGCTCCGGCGCGGCGGCTCCGTCCGGCACCTGGGCAGGTTCAGCACCGAGGGCGTGGCGCGCGAGCTGAGCAGCGGCGCGACCATGCTGTTCGGCGTGCCGACGATGTACCACCGCATCGCCCAATCGCTCCCCGAGGACCCGGAGTTGGCGAAGGCGCTGGGCCGGGCGCGGCTGCTGGTCTCCGGTTCCGCCGCCCTCCCCGTCCACGACCACGAGCGCATCACGGCCGCGACCGGACAGCGCGTCATCGAGCGGTACGGCATGACGGAGACGCTGATGAACACCAGTGTGCGGGCCGACGGCGAGCCACGGGCCGGGACGGTGGGCGTGCCGCTGCCCGGGGTGGAGCTGCGGCTGGTAGAGGAGGACGGGTCGCCCCTCGCCTCGTACGACTCCGAGACCGTCGGCGAGATCCAGGTGCGCGGACCGAATCTCTTCACCGGTTACCTGAACCGCCCCGACGCGACCGAGGCCGCCTTCACGGCCGACGGCTGGTTCCGCACCGGTGACATGGCGGTGCGGGAGGCCGACGGGTATGTGCGGATCGTCGGCCGCAAGGCCACCGACCTGATCAAGAGCGGGGGTTACAAGATCGGAGCCGGTGAGATCGAGAACGCCCTGCTGGAGCATCCGGGGGTACGGGAGGCGGCGGTCACCGGCGAGCCGGACCCGGACCTCGGCGAGCGGATCGTGGCGTGGGTGGTGCCGGCCGACCCCCAATCCCCGCCGTCCGCACAGGAGTTGGCGGACCATGTGGCGGCCCGTCTCGCCCCGCACAAGCGCCCCCGCGTCGTCCACCACCTGGACGCCCTGCCCCGCAACGACATGGGGAAGATCATGAAGCGGGCCCTGAACCGTGACTGAACGCCTCTCCGCGCGCGAGTTCCTGAGCCTGGTCACGGACACCGACTCCTTCGCCGAACTCCCGTGCCCCTCGCGGGACTCCGAGCCCGACGGCCCCCTCGCCTGGCAGGGTTACGACGCCTCGCGCGCCCGCGCCGCCGAACGCACCGGCGAGCGGGAGTCCGTGATCTGCGGCACCGCGACCGTGACGGGCACGCAAGCCGTCCTGCTCGCCTTCGAGTTCGGCTTCCTGGGCGGTTCCCTCGGCGAACGCACCGGCGACCGCCTGGAGTCGGCGTACTCATACGCCCGTGAACACCGGCTCCCGATCGTCCCGTTGGTCGCGACGGGCGGCAGCCGTATGCAGGAGGGCATGCTCGCCCTGACCCAACTCCAGCGCGTGGCCCACCAGTCGACGCTCACGAGGGAGGCGGGCCTCCCCCAGATCGCGGTCCTGCGGGACCCGACGACGGGCGGCGGCTGGGCCACGCTGGGCGCGGGCGCCGACGTGATCCTCGCGCTGCCGGGTGCCCAGGTGGGCTTCGCGGGGTCGCGGGTGCGGCCGGCGGACGCCGACCCGACGGCGTACACGGCGGAAGCGCAGGTGGCGGCGGGGGCGGCGGACGCGGTGGTGCCGGAGGGGGAGCTGCGGGATGTGCTGGGGCTGTGGCTGCGTCTGCTGGCGGGCGGGGCGGGGACGGCCCAGCCCGCGGACAGCCGCGCGGACGCGGCCGCGGATCGTCGACCCGACGCGACCGCGGGCAGTCGACCCGACACGACCGCGGGCAGTCGACCCGACACGACCGCGGGCAGTCGTCCCAACGTGGCTGCGAGCAGCCATGCCAACGTAGCCGCGGGCAGTCGTGCCACTGGGGCGGCTGACGACCCAACGAGAGCGGCACCCCGTCGGCGTGGGCAAGCGACGCCTCCCCCGGGCCCCGACGCCGTTCAGCCCGCTCCCGTCCCGCCTGCCTTGGGCACCCCCGACCTCCCCTCCACCGGCTGGCAAGCCGTCCGTCAGGCCCGCTCCCCCGAACGCCCCCGCGCCCACGCCTACCTGGACGCCTACTTCACCCACCGCGTCCCCCTCAGCGGCGACCGCTGCGGCGGCACCGACCCCGGCATGCTGTGCGGGTTCGGCGACCATCACGGCCGTACCGTCGCGTACGCCGCCCAGACCGGCACCGCCACCCGCCCCGCCGGCTACCGCACCGCCGCCCGGTTGATCCGGCTCGCGGAGCGGCTCGGCATCCCCGTGCTGACCTTGGTGGACACCCCGGGCGCCGCCAATGACGCGGAGGCCGAGCGGCAGGGCGCGGGGGCCGCGATCGCGGAGCTGTTCGGCGCGGTGGCCGGCGCTCGTACACCGGTCACGACTCTGGTGATCGGCGAGGGCGGCTCCGGCGGCGCGCTCGCGCTGGCCGCACCCGGCCGCACCTGGGCGACCCCGGACAGCTACTTCTCGGTGATCGCCCCGGAACTCGCGGCCGCGATCCTCAAACGCCCGCCCGACCAGGTGGAGACGACCGCCGACCACCTGCGCATCCGTCCCCAGGACTTGGTGGAGCTGGGGGTGATCCGGGGAGTCGTCGGCCGCGGGTGAGACGTCACGGAGGTGGCCGCACACCGACCGCCCGGATGATCTCCTGCTCCACCGAGCCACCCCGGTCGTCGCTCGCCGAGGCCCGCGGGGAGAGGTACGAGGCGTCACGTGGCGCCTTCAGCGCACCGATGCCGTCACCGAGCCGTACGTCCTGCCAGGACACCCCGTCGTGAGCCTCTCCTCGAAGCCGCCCGCTCACTCTGACGCTCTTACAAGTTACCTACATGGGGGAATAAGTCGCAAAAACCCCCATTCAGCGGCACCCCGCCCGGCCCCCCACAAGCGGCGGCTCCTCCCCCACCCCCGCACGATGCCAGTGAGGCCCGCCACCCGGCGAGCCGCCACGCACCAAGGAACAGAGCACGAGGCCCGCCACTCCACCGGCGGCCCCCACGGTCTGCGCTCTCGGGAGGACCTGCCATGACCGCCAGTCTGGAGCAGTTGCGCCGCTGCCATTTCGCCGTCGACCTGGGGGCGGCCCGGACCCGCGTCTATGTGAAGGGCGCCGGACTCGTCGTCGACCAGCCCTCCGTCGCCGCCGTGAACACCCGCACCGGCGCGCTCATCGCCGTAGGAGAGTTCGCGGAGAAGATGACGGGCCGCACCCCGCACTACATCCGCGTCATGCGGCCCGTCTCCGGCGGTACCGTCGTCGACATCGAGATGGCGCAGCGCATGCTCCGGCACCTGCTCGGCGACAAGATCCGCCGCACCCTGCGGCGGAAGCCACGGCTCAGGGCGGCCGCCTGCACCCCCCACGACGCCGATCCGCTCGCCCAGCGCGCCGCCATCGAGACGCTCGTCGGGCTGGGCGCCCGGCGCGTCGAACTCGTCGACACCCTCATCGCCGCCGGCGTGGGGTGCGGGCTGCCCGTGGAGCGGCCCGAGGCGACCATGATCATGGTGTGCGGGGCCGCGGCCACCCAGGTCGCGGTGCTGTCGCTGGGCTCGATCGTGACCGCCGAGCGGATTCCCGTCGGCGGCGAGGCGGTCGACCACGCGATCGTCCAACACCTGCGGCACGAGCACGAGTTGATGCTGCCGAGTCAGTCCGTACGACCCCTGCAGCTCGCCCTCTCCGGCAACGGACTCACCCTTGAGGGCCCCGCCTCCACCGAGATCCACGGACGCGACGTCGCCACCGGCCTCGCCCGCAGCGTCCAGGTCGACACGGCCGCCGTACGGGACGCCATCGAGACACCGCTGACCGCCGTGCTCGACGGCATCGGACGGGTGCTGCGCGACTGCCCGCCCGACCTGGTGGCCGACCTCGCCGACCGCGGCATCATGATGGTCGGCGGCTCCGCCCTGCTCCCCGGGCTCGACCAGATGCTGCGCGCGGCCACCGGCATGCCCGTGCACATCGCGGAACGGCCGGACGTCTGCGCCGTACAGGGGCTGGGCTACATGCTGGAAGGCAAGATCGAGCCGCTCGTCCTCGACCCGCTGGCTTCGTGACAGACCGCCGTCCGCCCCTCCTGGAAGCCGTCGACCTGCACGACCTCGTCGTCCAACGGCTGTTCGCCACCGTGATGATGCTTGAGTCCACCCAGCACAGAAGCCCCGCCGAGGACGTCCAGGAGATCCTCGGGAAGGCCGTCGACGAACTCCGGTCGACCATCCAGGAGGTCCGTACGACCATCTTCGCCCTGCAACAGCTGCCGGACGGGTGGGACGGCGTGCGGCTGACGGTCCATGACGACGGCCGAGGGGAAGGCGGGGGCGCGGGGACGACGGTGTCGCGGAAGTCACCGATGTGAACCGATGCGCCCCCCTGCGCTCCCTCGCCGCACGGCGTTAGGGTGTACTCGCCGATGGTGACGGGGAGAGGACGTTCCGTGACGACCGATTCCGCCGAATTCCTGTACGAGGCTGCAGCGGTCCCCCATCTCGCGGTCCTCCGCGTCGGCGTGACCGGGCATCGCTCGATCCCCTCGACCGTCCTCCCCTACGTCCGCTCCGCCCTGCGGGGCCAGTTCAGCCGCACAGACGTCGAGTTGGAGGCCTTCAGCAGCCTCGCGGCCGGCGCCGACCAGTTGTTCGCCGACATCGCCCTGGAGCACGGCGTCCCGGTGACGGCCGTGATCCCCGGCATGGACTACGAGGCCCATCTGGGCGACGACGACGCCCGGACCACGTACCGAAGAATTCTCGACTCCTGTACGGCCCGCGTCGACCTGCCCCTCCAACCGACGCACGAGAAGGCCTACTTCGCGGCCGGCCGCTGGATCGTGGACCACGCCGACCATCTGATCGCCGTCTGGGACGGCCGACCTGCCCGCGGCCCGGGCGGCACCGGTGACGTGGTGGCGTACGCGCGACGCACCGGGGTCCCGGTGACGGTGCTGTGGCAGCCAGGGGTACTCCGGGACTGACCGGAATCCCGCACCCGGCGGTCAACTCACCGACAACACACAACAAATGACATTGAATCAGGCTCCGAACCGCACCAACCACTCCGTGTGCGCCGGTGACATCAGACGCTCCGCCTCCCCCACCGCCTCGGCCCAGCCCGCCTCGGTCACCGTGGTGGACATGGCGATCCGGGCCGTTTCCAGATCCTGCTCGATGAGGGAGTGGGCGTGCGTCAGCGGCCCGTGCCGCCGGACCTCCTGCCAGGCGACGCCCGCCGCCGCGGCCGCGCTCAACAGCCCCGCCAGGTCCGCGCCGCCGAGGAGATCCATGGTGCGCAGCATGGCGGCCGCCAGGGCGAGCAGGGTGAGGGCGGCGGTGAGGGCCGACCACCGCGCGGCGGCACGGTGCGCGCGCGAGGCCCGGTTCTTGTACCAGACCGCCTGCTCCAGGAGCCGGTCCCGCAGATAGATGTCGCGGCGAGCGGCGTAGGACTTGGCCCGCACCGCCCGCATCCGCGGGGTGATCTGTCCCTTCCCCCGCTCGATCCCGCCCCGGGTGTCCTCCCAGCCGCACTTCCGTAACTCCCGCAGCCTCTCCTCGAGCCGCTCCGCGAACACCGCGTCCGCGTCCGCCACCCGCGAGTGGAACGGACCGCCATGCACCATGTACTGCCAGGCCAACGTCTTCACCACTTCCGCGGCCGCCCGGTGCGCCTGCCAGTGGGCCCGGGAACGACGCCGCGAGGTCCGCAGCCCGAGGAGGATCGTCAGCCCGTACAGCACGGCGGCACACACCCCCATGAGCCGCCCGGACGCCTGCTCGATCAGCATCGCGGTGGTGGTGGCCAGGAGCAGCACGAGCAGGTGAGTACGGACCGCGCGGAACGAATCACCCTGATGGCGTAACGCCCATTGGTCACTCGACCGGAACAGCGGTGGCAGGTCCTCATGGTTCAGTGTGGTGCTCGGTGCAGGAGTGGAAACGGTTCCCATGAACCCTCCCGAAGTGACCGGGCGCCCCCGAAATACTTCACACGCCCCCGAAGACCAGCGTACGCGCCAACCGCCCCGCCTCCCCCATGTCCTTGCGGTCCGCCGCATCCCTCGCCCTCTTCAACTCGGCATCGAAAGCGGCCGACTTGGGGGTGTCTCCCCGCTGTCGGATCAGTTCCATGACCGTCACGTCTCCGGCCACGGTCCCCGTGTCCCCCGCCCGCGCGTCGATCCCCAACTGCCGTGCCCACATGTCCGGTCGAGCCCGGTCGACGGTGCCCACCGCCTCGTAGCGAAGGCACAGGTCCGTCGTGTTCTGCTCGACTCGGAGCGCCGCCGCGCGGTCCTGCGGCGTCCGAGTCCAGGCGGCCAGGTCTCGTGTCATCTGGCGTCGCAGCAGCGGCGGTACGGGGTCGGAGGCACGGTAGGTGTCCCAAGTGGCCTGTGCCGTGTGGACCGTTGTGGGGATCGGGCTCTCGTGGGCCGTTCGCACCGCCTTGTCGAGGGCCGCGAGCCTCGCCGGCAGCGGGGCCCGTCGGGTGTCCGTCGGTGCGGCGAGGGAGACCGCTTCCAGGTCGCCGGTCGCGGAACCGGTGGAGAACTCGCCGTAGCCGGGGGCGTAGACCTTGTCCTCGGTCGTGCCGTCCATGTGCAGTTCATGGACCGTCAGCGCGCCGCTGATGTGGCCGTACGGTCCGGCGACGGTCCGGCCGGCCGCCCTGACCGTGACCTGTTCGAAGACGACGCCGGGGAGGTTCTCGGTGCGGTAGACGTCGCCCCGGTGCGGATGCGCGGGCATGATCATGGCGCCGGGGGCGTGGGCGCGGCCCGCCTGCCAGGTGCCCTCCATGTCGGCGACGACCCCGTTGTCGTAGTTGAAGACGTCCTCGCCCAGGTACCAGACGGAGCCGTCGTCGGCCTGGGCGTACCAGTCGTCGGCGACCTCCTCGACGCGGCCGGCCGAGAAGGCGACGTACTGCGAGGTCAGGGCGTGGATGGTGCGGTCGCCCCAGGTGATGGTCTTCGTGCCGGGGAGGAGGGTGACCTCGGTGCGGAAGGGTTTGCCGGACTCCTGGCCGCCGTAGACGGTCTGGGTGACCGTGGAGGTGGGGTGCAGGGGGTTGGTGATGCGGTCCGGGTGGGTGAAGTGCGGCTTCGCGAGGTCGACTCGGGCGCTCCTCGGTGCCAGCGGCAGACAGGACGCGGCGGTCCGGCCGGTGTTCTCGTCGACGACGTGCACACAGTCGCCGTGGTGTGTTCCGTTCCCGGAGCAGGCGCCGGCCAGCAGCACGACGGCTCCGAGAACGGGCCAGATCTTCTTGTTCCTCATGCCGGGCAGCGTCCCGCCGCACCGCTGAACAGAGGCTGAACGGACCTGACGGAGCGTTCAGTTCCGCCTTTTCCGCTCGCCCGGGGGGCAATGGCTCTCCCGAAGGCAACGTCACCACGAACCGCGCCCCGTCCTCCACCCGCACCTCCCCGCCGTGTGCAGTCGCCCGCGCCGCGCAGGGCCCGGCAGACCCGGTAGCCGTTGAGGCGGGGCAGCATGATGTCGAGGACGATGGCGTCGTACGCGTTCTCGCGGGCCAGCCACAGCCCGTCGACCCCGTCGAGCGCCACGTCGACGGCGAAGCCCTCGGCCTCCAGCCCGTCCCTCAGCCCGGCCGCGAACCGCTCCTCGTCCTCGACGACCAGCACGCGCATGCCTTCACGCTAGGGCCTTTCCGGCGGATCGGGCCGACATCGGAAGACGGCGCAGGTCAACACACGTGCCAGGCACCGCGACGCCGGTCTGGTCCGCCGGACGGGCCCCGGGCCCGGGGCGTGTGCGCCGCGGCTTCAGCGGGAGAACCAGCAGCGGACCGTCGTCCCGCCCGGCTCCGTGTACAGGCGTACGAGGTCGGCGACCAGGTTGACCAGGAGGAGGCCGCGGCCGCCGCGCTGGGCGCGGGGGGCGGGGCGGCGGCCGGCGAGGGGGTCGGTGAGGTGGCCCTTGTCGCGGACCTCGACCACCACGTGCCCGCCCCGCACGTCATCGGCTCTCCCCTGCCCGTCCTCCGCGGACGTCCGCCCGTCCCCCGTCGGCGTCCGTCCGGCCTCGGCCCACACCCGCACGCTGCCCCAACCTCCGCCGTGCACCACGCTGTTGGTGGCCAGCTCGGCGGTGACGAGGGCCAGGTCCTCGACGCGGGCGGGAGCGAGGCCGAGGCGGACGCCCTCGGCGGTGGCGAGGTGGCGGGCCTCGGGGAGGGTGTCGGCCTCGAAACGGAACGCGGGGACGTCGGGGGCGGGTGGGAGGGGTTCGTTGTAGCGGGCGACCACGGCCTCGGGGGCGTAGGCGCCGCTGTGCCGCAGCCGTGCGGAGCCGGCCAGCAGCAGCGTGGGGTGGGTGGCCTGCGCGTCGGCGATGACCTGCGCGGGCAGGTGCCGGGTGTCGTACGGGCACAGGATGGTCACCGTACGGCCCCGGAAGGCGGCGTTGATCAGCGCCTCGTGCTGGACGCAGGCGGGGTACTCGGCAGGGCTGCGGCCGGCCCAGATCGGTTCGCCGATGATGCGCACCGGGACGCCGGCCGGCTGGGCGTCGGCGAAGGCCCGCAGCACGCCGGGGATGATCCGACCGGGGTTGCGCCCGGCCTGCCGCATGTCGAGGAACCGTACGGCGTCGGCCTCGGCACCCAGCCCGTCCTGGATGAGCCGGAGATTCTCCGCGGGCACGGCGACGGCGACCGGCTCCCCGGCCGCGAGCGCGGCACGGACGAAGGGCACGGTCCCGGCGAGATAGTCCTGCTCGTCACCGTAGAAGAGGGCGGGATGGACGAAGGGGTCCTGGGGGACAGCGTCCGCGGCGATCATGACCACGAACCCCCGATCCCCGACGCCCCTCCGACAGACGGCGGCTCTCCGGCCCGCGGCGTCCCACCGGAAGCCGACGCCCCTCCGCCCGACGACGACTCGCCGGTCGACGACGGTCCCCCGGCAGGCCGCGATCCACCGATGCACGGTGACCAGCCACTCGACGCCCCCAGTGCCATAGACGGCGACACCCCGCTCACCGACCCGCCACCGGCAGCCAGTGATCCACCATCCCCCGACACCCCTCCGACAGACGGCGGCTCTCCGGCCCGCGGCGTCCCACCGGAAGCCGACGCCCCTCCGCCCGACGACGACTCGCCGGTCGACGACGGTCCCCCGGCAGGCCGCGATCCGCCGATGGACGGTGACCAGCCACTCGACGCCCCCGGTGCCGTAGACGGCGGCACCCCGGTCGCCGACGGGCCACCGGCAGCCAGTGATCCACCATCCCCCGACACCCCTCCGGCACACGGCGTCCCACCGGAAGCCGACGCCCCTCCGGCAGACGGTGGCCCACCAGTCGACGGCGGTCCTCCGCTCGGTGGCTTTCCCCCGCCCGACGGTGACATCTCGATCGTCGGGATGCCGGGCCAGAACAGGTCCAGTAGACGGCGCAGGGTCTGGGGCGGTTGTTGCAGCACGATCCTCCTGCCTTCGTCCAGCGACCGGGCGGCGGCCACGAGCGCGTCGGCGCCCGCGACGTCGACGAAGGTCACGGCGGACAGCTCCAGCCGGTACGCGGCCAGCTGCAGCCGGTACACCCGGTCAGCCTCGTGCACGGCCCGTGCCAGCGCCCGCTCCCACACCGCGAGCGTCGCGAATCCGACCTCACCGCCCACCCGCAGGCCCCTCTCGCCCGGCAGCGGGAACACTGTCAGGCGCGGTGCTCCGGCCGGTCCGGACGGTGTCCGGTACGGGATGCCCACACCGGCTCCCTTCTGGTCGGCGGATTCGATCAGCGTGTGTGTTCGGTGGACGAAAACCCGTCTACCCCCGTGCGAGTCGGTCATTCCGCACCACGGACGGTGTGTACTCCGCGGTACCGCGGGCAGGCGAAGTCCAGCACCGCCAGGCCCCCGCGGAGCCGTTCGGCGCCCCCCGGACGCGGCCCGGCGGCGACCGGTCACTCAACGTCGTGACGACAGTCGGGAGCAGCGAGGCGGAACATGACCGCAGCGGCACACACCCCTTTCGCAGGGCACCTCGACACGCTGGTCATCGAGAACCGTGTGGAGGAGGGCCGAGCCGTGCTCACTCCGCGCGGGGAGCTCGTCCACGGGTGCACGGAGACCCTGGCCAGGACGCTGGACGGCCTCCCGGACCACACCTGCCGCGTCGAACTGGACATGGCCGGCGTGGAGTTCATGGACACGGCGGGCCTGCAGTTCCTGGACGTGCTGAACGCCTACGGCCGACGCCACCACGTCCCCGTACGGGCCACGCACTGGAGCGGCCAGCCGCGCCGCATCCTGGAGCTGGCCGGACTGGACACCGACGACCCCCTGCACCACACGGCCCACCCGCCGGCTGCCCCCGCCGCCTCCGCGGTCGCCCTGGAGCGCGCCGAGCAGCTGCACGAGCTGCGGGCCGAGGTCGAGCAGCTGCGGCGGGCGATCGTCTCCCGCCCGGCCATCGACCAGGCACGCGGTGTCCTGATGGCCACCCACGCCTGCACCTCGGACCAGGCCTGGGACATCCTGCGGGAGGCCTCCCAGCGCTCCAACACCAAGCTGCGCGAGGTCGCCGCGGCGGTCACGGCCGGTGTGAGGACGGACGGCCCGGCGCCTCCGGAGGAGCTGCGCAGGGCCCTGCGTACGGCGATCTCGCACCGTCTGCGCTGATGCCGCTCATGGCGTCAGTACGGCAGGATCCGCCCGGACGGTGTCCTGCGGTCGATGGTGGTGTCCCGGGGCGTGCTGGGCCGGCGGTTGACGCGGACGCGTATCTGGCGGTTCATGACGCCCTCCTCGGGTCTCTCAAATCCCTCTGGCTGACGTGAACCAGCCTGGTCCGCACACCGCCCCGGCACATCGTGCCGACGGAGGCACCTGCCCTGCCTCCCCAGCAGGACCCGGCCGGGTGCCCGCTACTCCCCAGGGAGGAGCGTGACCCCAAGATCCCCCTGCCCTCGCACCGATAAACGATCGTTTTTGGCCGATAACCGCTCGCGGAGGGCCACGGGTGCCGACATAGGCTGCGAGGCACAACACCACAGCTGTCCGCCATCGCGGCCCACCAGGGGAGGGACACCGCCCGATGACCACCAAGGCGATGAGGTCCCTGCTCGCCGACCTGGGCGCGAGGGCCTCGCAGTCGCTGGGTCGGCCCGCGGAGCCGAGGGCCGTGATGGAGGGGTTCTGCCGGGCGATGAGCCTGCGCACCGGCCGGCCGATCGATCTGGTGTTCCGTGCCTTCCCGCCCGACGTCCCGGTGTCCGGTCTGCGTCTGGACTTTGGCGACCGGTCGGTGATCGTGGTGGAGGAGGGGACCGTACCGGAGGCCCAACTGGTCATCCTGGGTCATGAGTTGTGGCACGAGGAGCAGGGCTCCTGCGGTCACTCCCCCGGCCCGGCGGCCGCCCGTGCCCTCACCCCCGGTCAGACGCCGGAGCTGCTGCGGCGGGCGGCGGAGCAGATCCTCACCGCGGCGGAGGTCTCCCGCGAGGCGTATCTGACGGTGGCGGCCCGCTCCGGCTCGGCCGACGACCACGAGATGGACGCGGAGACGTTCGGCCTGCTCTTCGGCCGCGAGGTGCGGACGTGGATGACGGGGCGGTACGCGCAGGGCCCGGTCACCCCGGCCACCGTGGAGGGCCGGATCAACCTGTCGATGGGCAACCGCGGCGGGCGCTTCCTGCGATGAGCCCGCACATACCGTACGCGGTCCCCACCGCCCTGCTGGCGACCGCGCTCGTCGCCAAGCTCCCGACGTTCGTCCGCGCCTGGCGCGACCCCGACGTCCGCGCCACGACCGTGCTGCTGGCCTCGGCGACAGCCGTCCTGGTCGTCATCACCCCGGCCAACATCGAGCGCCTCAACAAGCTGACCGGCGTGCCCAACATCGCCTCCCCGTGGGCCTATTCGTTCCTCACCGCGTTCTGCGCCACCGGCCTGACGATGATCATCCGCTGGCGGGAGGAGCCCTCCGAGCGCCGCGCGCGCCGGATGCGCCGCATCTACTGGGCGTACGCGGGCGTGGTGGCCGCCCTGTGGGGCACCTTCCTCCTCGCCGACGCGCCCGAGCCGCGCATCTACGACCTCGACACCTACTACGCGAACACCCCGTGGATGCGCGAGCACATCCTTCTCTACCTGACCGCGCACATGGTGTCGTGCCTGGTCGCCGCCTGGATGCTGTGGAAGTGGTTCCCGCAGATCGCCGACCGCTGGCTGAAGGCGGGCGTCGTCTTCCTCCAACTCGGCTACGTCACCGGCCTGTTGTTCGACGCGGCGAAGTACACGGCGATCGGCGCCCGCTGGTCGGGCACCGACTGGGACGGCCTGAGCACCCACGCCGCCCCGCCCTTCGCGCTGCTGGAAGCCGCCCTGGTGGCGCTCGGGTTCCTGGTGCCGCAACTGGGCCCGTTCCTGCAGCGCTGGATACGCGACCGACGCGAACACCACCGGCTACGGCCGCTCGCGCGGACGGTACGCGTTCTCGGAGCCTCGGCCGCACCGGCCCGCCTCGGCTTCTGGTCGCCGCTGGACCTGCGTCTGATGCAGCGCCGGCAGCACATCCACGACGGGCTGCGCATGCTGGGCCCGTACGTCGACCAGGGCCTGTACGACAGGGCGTACGAGGCCGCGCTGACCGCGCACGGCGAGGCGGGCGCCCATGGAGCGGCCGGGGCCGTCGCGGTCCGTGCCGCCCTGGACGCACACCGCGCGGGCACTCCCTACGCTCCTCCGGCGGGCCGTGTCACGCCCGGTACGGGCAGCCCGGTCGCCCATGACATCGAGGCCGTCTCCCGGGCACTCGCCCACCCCCGCACCGTCGACACCCTCCACCGACGGGTGACCAGCACAGAAAGCCGGAGCGCACATGTCTGACCGACGCCCCACCCGCAGACCCGCCGCCGTCGTCGTCGGCGGCAGCGTCACCGGCCTGCTCGCCGCGGCGGCCCTCACCGAGTTCGCCGACGTCACGGTCGTGGAGCGGGACACGCTCCCCGAGGGCCCCGAGCCACGCCGGGGCGTCCCGCAGTCCCGGCACGCGCACATGGTGTGGAGCGGCGGCGTGCGGGCCTTCGACGAACTGCTGCCGGGTCTGGTGCCGGAGCTCGTCGCGGAGGGCGCCCGACTGATGCGCATCATGGGCGACCTGGTGTCCCGGGCTCCCAACGAGATCTGGTTCCGCCGCTTCACGTCCACCCCGCACCGCAACCTGATCTGCACACGCGACCTGCTGGACGCGGTGATACGACGCCGGGTGCTGGCCCACACCTGTATAACGCTCCGTCAGAATGCCACGGTCCACGGCCTGTTGGGCGACCCCGACCGGGTGACCGGTGTCCGGATCCGTACCGGCGACGACGAGCTCACCCTCCCCGCCGACCTGGTGGTCGACGCCTCCGGCCGCGGCTCCCACGCCCCGCGCTGGCTGACGGAGCTCGGCCTGCCCGAGGTCACCGAGCGTGAGGTGAACGCGGGCATCGCCTACGCCACCCGCCTCTACCGGGCCCCGGACACGGCGACGGGCGGCACCTTCCCCATCGTCAACGTCCAGGCGACCCCGGGGAACACCCCCGGCCGGGGCGGCATCATCGTGCCGGTCGAGAACGACCGCTGGGTCGTCACCCTCTCCGGCACCCGGGGCGCCGAACCGACCGCCGACGCCGACGAGTTCACCGCCTTCGCGCTCTCCCTCGGCGACCCGGTGATCGGCGACCTGATCAGGAACGCGGAACCCCTGACGGACGTGGTGACCACCCGCTCGACGGCCAACCGCCGCCGCTACTACGAGAAACTCCCGCACTGGCCCGAAGGCTTCACGGTCCTCGGCGACGCGGTCGCGGGCTACAACCCGGTCTACGGCCACGGCATCACGGTGGCCGCGCAGTCGGCCGTCGCCCTTCGCACGCTCCTGCGCACGACCCCCCTCACCACCCCCGGCACGGCCCGCCGCCTGCAGCGCGCCGCGGCCGGCCCGGTATCCGCGGCCTGGGACCTGGCGGTCGGCCAGGACGCCTACTACCCCGGCGCCACCGACACCCCGCCCCCGGCCGTGGAACGCCTCCTGCGCCGCTTCGTGGACCAGGCGGTCGCCACAGCCGCCCGCAACCCCCGCGCCCTCAACGCCCTCCTGGACGTCATGAGCCTGGAGAAGCCGGCCACCCGCCTCTTCAGCCCGGACATCCTGCTCCCGATGCTGTTCGGCCCGAGGAGAACCCACCTCGACGGTCCTCCGCTGACGGAATCCGAGCGCAAGGCGCTCGGCTCGGACTGAGGTCCGCCCTGCGGCCCGCCAGGGCAGGGGCAGGCCGGGGAGGACGCCGGGCACCTTTCGCGGCCGGTGAGGCGCACACTGGGGGAGGACCAGGAGGAGTCATGCGCATTCCCCTACGCCGCCGGCGCCGCCCCGCGCCCGCCCGCCCGACGCGCTCCGACCAGCTGCCGGCCCTCGTCGCGGTCCTGGACGAGGTGGTGGCCGCGCAGACACCGGCCGACGAGGCGGTGGCCGCCTGCGGCGAGCCGGGACCCCTGTCCCGGCAGACGGCTCGCGCATGCGGGCAACAGAGCATCGCCCTGCACCGTCTGTGCGCCCGGCTGCAGGACCTCGACCTCACGGACCCGGACCTGGTGTCGGCCCGGGCCCGTGCGGCCCGGCTGCTCGCCTACGACCTGTGGATGCTGCGCGAGTCACTGGACCTGGCCTTCACGGTCCACCGCGACTCCCGCACCGAGGCCGCCCGGCTGCGCCTCAACGGCCTGGGCCGGCCCGCCGACGACCTGCGCCGCCTGCGTGACGGCCTGCGCGGCCGCAGTCAGGTCGAGATCAGCTGAGCCCGAGCGAGTCCAGGGCGGTGGTCCAGTCGGACGCGATGGCGCTCCGCGCGTCATCGAGGCTGACCGTGCCGTTGCAGACGTACTTCTTGAGCTTGTTCTCCACGGTGTCCTTGTTGGAGGCGGTCGTGTCGCCGTAACGGGGCTCCGGCCACAGGTTCAGCGCGCTCTTGGGCGCACCACCCAGCTCCAGCGGCACGAGGTGGTCCTCCTCGTAGTCGGCCGTGCTGGTGTCGTCGTAGCCGTACTCGGCGATCTGCTTGATCTTGAGCGCGGTGGTGTACGAGCTCGACGGCCGGACGGTGGACGTCCACCCGGACACGCATATCGTCGAGTCGATCGTGGACTGGGTGACGTCGGGGTTGTACGCACCCGGCTGGCAGGTCGGGTCCGGCAGCGGCAGGTAGTCCTGCGAGCAGCTGGCGGCGTGTGCGGCCGAGCCGGTGCCGATGATCAGACCGGCGACGGCGAGGGCCAGGGACGTGGTGGTGGCGGTGAGACGGCGCGAGACACGCATGGGGGGACTCCCACGGTCGGCCCGGGAATTCCGGGCAGTCGTGGGCATGACAGCACCGCGAGGGTCTATGCGGGTAGAAGCATTGGCCTAAGAATCGGTGAACTCACCGAAGCCTTACCGCCCCATGACGGGCGGTTTCCCAACCCCTGGTCCGCCCTTGGGAGTTGGGAAACCCGCCGGAAACAGGGCCAAGGTCAGTGAGCGGCGAACTGCACCCGGGTCCCCTGTACGACATTCGGCCGCACCGCGATCCCGTCGACGGTCAGCCGCTCCCCGTAGATGTCGGTGATCCTGATCGCCCCACCGCACCCGCTCCCCTTCTCGGAGAGGAAGTAGTTGTACCCGGTACGCGGCAGATCCAGCCAGCCGCTCCCGGCCCGCACCTCCAGCCGCGCCACCGGATTCCGGTGGCCGAGCACCTGGACGCCGCACCAGTACTGGGAAGACCCGGTCTTGTACCGCACCGACAACGTGCCGACGTCGCTCGGACTCACCAGACTCCAGCTGATCGAGATCCGCCCGGCCGACAACGCGGCCAGCTTGGCGAAGGCCTGCTCGCTGAGGTCGATCTGCCCGACGGCACAGTCCCCGGGGCACTCGTTGACGATCCGCACGGTCACGGAGGCCCCGCCCGCCGCCCGCACCCGCACAGAGGCCCCACACGCCTTCGACGTCTCGTAGTCGGCGGTGTTCATCGCGGCGACCATCATGTCGGCACTCGGCCCGAACGAGCAGGCACCGTCGCCGTTCCCGGCGTCGTAGTGGGTGGCGACGCCCTGGTAGGTGACGCCGGGCTTGATCCGTCCCGCGAGCGATGCCGTGCCGGAGGCGGCCCGTGGGGTGCTCCTGGCCGACGGACGGACCGAGGCCTTGGTCGCGGTGGCCGACGGGGTGGCCGCGCGTGCCGTCCGGCTCGGGGACGCGGCGGGCGACGTCCGGGCGGACGGCGTGGAGGACGGGCTCGGCGACCGGGTGGCGGCAACGGCGTCGGCCGCCGTACGCCGCTCACCGCCGCCCTCATGGTCGGGCCGGAAGGCCACGGCCAGCGAGACGACGAGCACTACGGCGGCCACGGCGGCGGAGACGAGCATCGCACGCCGACTGCCGGGCCGACCACCGAGAACAGGGCGCCGCCGATCGCGGGGCCGGCGGTGCGGAGAATGGGACGCCACGAATGGTCCTTACGGGGATCGGGGAACGCGCGTTCAGGTACGAGGCTCCGAGAGCGGAGTCTCCCGTCCCTCAGTGGCCGCCGGCGGCGAAAAGGTTGCCGCCCGTTCTCAGGAAAGCGCGCTCCCGGCCCGCCACGTCGCCCACCCCACGTTCCAGTCCCCGAACCCGTTGTTCTCGGCGACCGTGTCCTTGGAGTGGACGACGGTGACCGGATCGCCGAGTCGGACATGCCCGAAGAACCACCGCGCATCACCGGTACTCATGCCGATGCATCCGTGACTGGCGTTGATCCGCCCGAACTTGCCCTCGTTCCACGGCGCGGCGTGCACGAAGGTGCCCGAAGGGGTCAGCCGGACCGCCCACTTCACCGAGCCCAGGTTGTAGGCCTCGGGCCCGAAGATGCCGACCGTGCGGGAGTTCATCCGGATACTGGGGACCTTTTCGAGGACGACCATGGTGCCGTTCCAGGTCTCGTAGCCGGGCTTGCCGCTGGAGACCGGCAGGGTGCGCAGCACCTTCCCGTCCTCCTTCAGCGTCATCGTCCTACGGCTCGCGTCGACCGTGCCGACGACCGCCCTGCCGATCCGGAACCGGACGATCCGCTGCTGGGTGCCGTACACCCCGCCTCCCGCGTCGACACCGCTCAGCGACATCCGCAGCGTCACCTCGGTGCCGGGCGTCCAGAACTTCCGCGGCCGGTAGTCGATCCGGTCCTTGCCGTTGCGGTCCTTAAGCCAGCTCCAGGCGCCGTCGACATGCGGGCTGGTGGTGACCGCGAGCCTGCGCTCGACGGCCGCCCTGTCCTGGATCGGCTTGTTGAAGGTGATCGACAGCGGCATGCCGACCCCGACGGTCGAGCCCTTCTCCGGCGTGTACTCGCCGACGAAGGTCCCCTTGGCCTGCGCCGTGCGCAGGGCGGTCCGCTTGGTCACCGTCCTGCCGCCCGAGTCCTTGGCGTGCGCGACCACGCTGTACCTGGTCCCGGGTGCCAGCAGCGCGGACGAGGTCCAGGTGTGCCCGTCCGCCGACAGCGCTCCGGCGAAGTCGTCCGTGTCCGGGGCGCTCACCCGTACGTCCAGCAGCCGCCCATCGGTGGAGTGCACCGTCACCTTCTCCCCGGCCGAGGCGGCCGCACTGCCTGAGCCCGGTTTCACCGTGATGGCGTCGGCCGGGCTCCTGCCCGCCTCCTTGCCGTCGCTCTTCCCGCCCCCTCCGCCGTCGCAGGCGGTCAGCAACAGGGCGGCGCACGCCGCGACCACCGTCCATCGTCGTGCCCCGCACACCGGCATGGGTCCCTCCTCCTCGGCTCTCGTTCCACGCCACGAGGACCGAGTGCCACGCCGGAGCCGAGAAATGTGTCGTAGCGCGGTCCGCCCCGGCCGAAAGCGCTCCCACAGCCACCGCCTAGCATCACCGGCATGAGCAGCCGGCCGCGGAACAGCCCCCGGAGCGCGTGGTGGACCACGCGTGTCGCGGTGCTCCTCCCTGCCCTGGCCGCGCTGCTCGCCACGCTGGTGGTCTGTTTCGGGTCCCCCGCGGGGGCGACCGAGGGCGCGTCCCCGGTCACGGTCACCCGGGCCGCGGACACGGTGACAGCGCCCGCCGGCTGCCCCCACGACCACCCGTGTTGCACCCATGCCGAGCACGGCGTACGGGCCGTACCGCGCACGGCGCCCCATCCGCTCCCGGCACCACTCCCCCGTACACCGCCCGTCCCCGCCCCGGACGTCCGCACCGGCCCCCGCGCCGTGCCGCCCGCCCGCGCCGCCCCCGATCTCCACGTCCTCCAGGTGCTACGGACCTGAGCCGCTGCCCGCGCACCGGCAGCAGCCCACCCCTCCACCGACAGGACGTACCCATGAGCAAGTCCAGCAAGAAGGCCGCCTCCGCCGCCCGCAAGGCCCGTATCGAGGAGATGCGCGCCGCCGAAAGACGGCGCGAGCGCCGTCACCGCGTCATCACCGTCACCCTCAGCGCGGCCATCGTGCTCGGGCTCGTCGGCTGGGGCGCGTACGCGATCCACGACGCGAACGAGAAGGAGGAGCGGCAGGCCGCCGAGGCGAGGCAGCCCGTGAGCGGCGAGAAGACCTGGAACGCCAAGAAGCTCGGTCGCGACCACGTCCAGACCGCCGTCGACTACCCGGTGACCCCGCCCGTCGGCGGCGACCACCACCAGGCCTGGATGACCTGCGACGGCACGGTCTACACCAAGCCCATAAAGAACGAGAACGCCGTCCACTCCCTCGAACACGGCGCGGTCTGGGTGACGTACAACGACAACGCCGCCGACACCGACGTCAAGAAGCTCGCCGACAAGGTGCGCAGGACCCCGTACACGCTGATGAGCCCGAACGACGACCAGTCCGGCACGATCACGCTGTCGGCCTGGGGCCACCAGCTCACCGTGGACGCGGCCTCCGACGCCCGGGTGGAGCAGTTCCTGGCCAAGTACGTGCAGGGTGCACAGACGCCCGAGCCGGGTGCGGCCTGCACGAACGGGCTGACGGGCGCGTGACCGCCGTCATTGACAACCGGAATCCCTGAGGGTTGTCATGCACAGATGATCCGATGGCTGGAGGGCGGGCAACCGACATGGGCGTACGGCGGTTGACCGGCCGCCGCGAGCTGCTCGCCACCGCCCGGGCCGAGTTGACGGCCCGCCCCGGGGTGCTCCTCCACGGACCCGCGGGCATCGGCAAGTCCACGCTCGTCTCCGCCCTCCTCACCTCGCCCGGCACGGTGCTGCACTGCGCGCCGGCCGAGGAGGACGCCCGGCTCCCGTTCGTCGGTCTGATCGACCTGTTCGCACGGGTGCCGGAGAGCTGCCTCCGGTCCCTGTCGCCCGAGCCCCGGGCGGCGCTGCGGGCGGCCCTGCTGCGCGGCAGCGAACCGGCCGACGACCAGTGGCGGCTCGCGGTCCGCCTCGCCGTCCTCGACGTGCTGCGAACTCTGGCCGCCACGGGCCCCGTTCTGCTGGTCGTCGACGGACTGCAGTGGCTCGACGAGCCGACCGCCGAGGTGCTCGCCTTCGCCGTACGACGGGTCGGCGGCCTCGGCGTCCGGATGGTGGCCGCCGAGCGGGTGGCCGAGGGCGAGCAGCCGGAGCGTCTGCTCTGCTGCCCGCCGGACACCGTCGAACTCCCCGTGCCGCCGCTGACGGACGGCGAGATGGCGGAGCTGGTGCGTACCGCCACCGGCACCGAGCTGCCTCCCGCCGTGCTGCGGGCGATCCAGGACACCGCCGCCGGAAACCCTTGGTACGCCCTGGAGTTGGGCCGAGCGTCGGCCCTGCGCGCCCCGGCACCGGTCGCGCTCGGCCGGCCCCGACTCCCTGTCCCCCGCAGACTGCGCGCCCAACTGCTCGATGAAGTAAGGGAGTTGTCGGACTCGGGCCGCCATACCCTCCTTCTCTCCAGCGCCGCCGCCCACCCCACCCTCACCCTCCTGCGCGCCGCCGGCCTTCCCGACCCCGCCATCGACCTCGCCCAGGCCGAACGGCTCGGCCTCGCGACCGCCGACGCCACCGGAGCCGTACGCTTCCGACACCCGCTCCTCCGGGCCGCCGTCTATGCCGACGCCCCCGAGTACGGCCGCCGGGCCGCGCACGCCCTGCTGGCCCGTGCGGTCACCGAGCCCGTGGAGCAGGCCCGCCATCTCGCCCTCGCCCATCCGCACGAGGACGAGACCACCGCCCGTACGCTGCTCACCGCGGCCGAGTCGGCCCGCCGCGACGGCACCCCCGACACCGCCTTCGAACTCGCCGCCCTCGCCGCCCTGCGCACCCCCGCCGACCGACCGGCGGACCGTGCCGACCGGCTGTTGGCGGCGGCCGAATACGCCTGTGACGCCGGGCAGTTGGAGGAGGCGGGGCGGGCGGCCGAGACCGTGCTCGCCGGTTCGGGCTCCGCACGGCAGCGGGTGCGGGCCCGGCTGATCCTGCTGCGCAACGCCGGACAGGCGCTGGAGGGCGCCCGTGACCTGATCGAGGAAGGCCTGCGGGACGCCGTCGGCGATCCGGAGGCGGAGGCCTGGCTGCACTACTGGGCCGCCGTACGGGGCCTGCTGTGCGGGGAGTTGGAGGACGCGGCCCGGCACGCGCGGCAGGCGGCGTGGGCCGGGGACACGGACACCAGGATCGGAGCGCTCGCCACCCTCGCCCGGGTGCGCTCGCTGGCGGGTGAACCGGTCGCCGCCGACGCCGCGTTGGAGGAGGCACTGAAGCTGGTGGGCGGCGCGGACGCCGGTCCGGAGAGCTGGGGGCTGATCCGGATGCGGGCGATCCTCGCGCTGGACTCCGACCGGGTACCGGAGGCCGGTGAGCGGGTCGCTCAACTCCTCGCGGAGATAGGCGAGTTCGCCGGGGTCGAGGAGGTCATGGCGACCCTGGTGGCGCTGACCCGTATCCAGGTGCGCGCCGGGCACTGCCGGGAGGCGCTGCGTACCGCGGACCGCTGCTCAACCGCGCTGACCGAGACGGGAGTTCAGGCGGCTCCGGCCCTGTACGCGGCGGCACTCGCGGCGACCGCGGGCGGCACCGCCGACGAGGCCCGGCGCCTCGCCGAGCAGGCGGTGCGGGCCTCGGAGGCGGACGGCGACCGGCTGTTCCTGCTGCGTGCGCTGGCCGTGCTGGGACAAGCCGAGCTGCTGGCCGCAGACCCGCGCGGGGCCGCGGCCGCGGTCGAAGCACTGCACCGCGCGAAGGAGTTGGGCGAGGCCATGTGCGCCGCCGATCCGCCCCTGCTGCACTGGTACGCCGACCTGGCCGAGGCCCTGGTCGTGCTCGGTGAGACCGACGCCGCCGGGACGGTGCTCCGCGAGGCCCGCGAGCGGGCGACCGGCGATGCGCCCGGGAGCGTGCTGGCGGCCCTGGAGCGGGCGGAGGGGCTGCGCGAGGCGGGCCTCGGACGGGCGAAGGAGGGGGCCGTACGACTGCGTACCGCCATCGACCGACTGCGCCGACTCCCCTTGCCCGTCGACCTCGTCCGCACCCTGATCGCCCTCGGCACGGTCGAGCGCCGGGCCCGCCGCAGAAGCGCGGCGCGCACCGCGCTCGCCGAGGCGCTGGACATCGCGACCCGGATCGGTGCGGCCCCGCTGGCGGCCCGGGCCAGGGACGAGCTGACCCGGCTGGAGGCCCCGGAGGCGGGCGCGGGCGGGCCCGAACTCACCCCCACGGAGGCGAGGATCGCCGAGCTGGTCGGCGGTGGGGCCACCAACAGGGAAGTCGCCGCGGAGCTGTTCATCAGCGTCAAGACGGTGGAGGGCGCCCTGTCGCGGGTCTACCGCAAGCTCGGCGTCCGCTCGCGCACCGCGCTCGCCCACGCCATGGCGGTCGCCGTCATCGCCTCCGGAGCGGCGGCCGTCAGCTCCGGCGACGACGACCAGGACCGGCCCGTCGTACAGGCGGTGACGGTCACTCAGCCCGGCCGGGTCCGCACACCGCGCATGTTCGACACACGCCGTTGACGTGACATCCGCAGTTAACACGTGAAGCAAGGGTTCCCCCGCTTATGGGGGTGGGGCCGCTGTTCCTACGGTGAAGCCGTTCCCTTTCGGGACACCCCCCACTCTCCCTCCGGAGGACCTCAGTGAAGTCACGTCTGAAACTGCTCGGTCTCGTCGCCGCGCCGGCGCTGCTCGCCGCCGCCGTCCCCGCCGCCTACGCCGCGAACGCGGCCACGCCGCACACGACTCGCGCCGCGGTCACCGGAGATGTCCTGCAGGGTCTGGGCAAGAACGCGACCCGCACCGGCAAGGTCGCCGCGAGCAAGCGGATATCGGTGGCGATCAGCCTGGCGCCCAGAGGCGGCAAGGCGCTCGACACGTTCATCGCCAAGGTCAGTGACCCGAAGTCGAGTTCCTACGGGCACTATCTGACGAAGAAGCAGTTCGCGGCCCGCTTCGGCCGCACCGACGCCGAGGTCAAGCAGCTCAGGGAGTACCTGCACGCCCAGGGCCTCACCGTCACCGCGGTCCACTCGGGCAACCTGCTGGTCGACGCCAAGGGCACCGCCGCCCAGCTGGAGCAGGCCTTCGGCACCAAGCTGTCGACCTGGAAGGACGCCAAGTCCGGCCGCGCGTTCTACGCCAACGACAGCGCGCCGACCCTGCCGGCCTCCATCGCCTCCCTGGTCACCGACGTGGCCGGCCTCAACAACCGCGCCCAGCTGCACCACACGGCGACGCCCCGCACCGTCAACCCGCACAACGGCCCGGGCGGCGGCTACACGCCGGCCCAGCTCAAGGGCGGCTACAACGTCTCCGGCACCTACACCGGCAGCGGCCAGAAGATCGCGCTCCTGGAGTTCGACGGCTTCCAGCAGTCCAACATCACGAAGTACGACACCAACTACAGCCTCGGTTCGCCCACCCCGACCGTGTCCAAGGTGGACGGCGGCTCCGGCGCGCTCGGTGACGGCCAGGTCGAGGTCGAGCTCGACATCGAGGTCCTGCACGCGATCGCCCCGAAGGCGAACGTGACCGTCTTCGAGGGCCCCAACTCCGACGCCGGCGAGGTCGACACCTACCAGGCCATCGTCGACTCGGGCATCCCGACCACCTCGATCAGCTGGGGCGCCGCCGAGAGCGCCCGCACCACCTCCAACATCAACGCGGTGGACGCCGTCTTCAAGGCGGGCGCCGCCGAGGGCCTCGGCTTCTACGCGGCCTCCGGTGACGACGGCTCCGACGACGCGGGCGACGGCGGCACCTCCGTCGACTACCCGGCCAGCGACCCGTACGTCACCGGCGTCGGCGGCACCAAGCTGACCGTCACCTCGGCCAACGCCTGGAGCAAGGAGGTGGCCTGGTCCGGCGGCGGTGGCGGCAAGTCCTCCGTCTTCAAGATCCCGAGCTGGCAGACGGCCGTCCAGAAGAGCGCGGGCGGCGGCTACCGCCAGGTCCCGGACGTCTCGGCGCACGCCAACCCGAGCCCCGGCGTCTCGATCTACTCGCAGGGCTCCTGGTCCTCGGTCGGCGGCACCAGCGCCGCGGCCCCCGAGTGGGCGGCGTTCGCGGCCCTCTACAACCAGCAGGCCGCGGCGGCCGGCAAGGCCAACCTCGGCTTCGCCAACCCCGCCCTCTACGCGGCGAGCGGCACCGGCTTCCACGACATCACCAGCGGCAGCAACGGCGCCTACTCCGCGGCCGGCGGCTGGGACTTCACCACCGGCTGGGGCTCGTACAACGCGGCCACGCTGGCGAGCAAGCTCCTCGGCTGACGCCTGACGCCTGACGACCGACGAACCGACGATGCGTGAAGTGCGGGCCGGGGGACGATCCCGGCCCGCTCTTCGGCGTAGGACGGTCCACGACCAGGTGTGTTCGCGTCCCCTCCGGTCAGTCCCAGAGCCGCCGAGCGTCGAGGCGGAGGGCGTATGTGCCGTCGGGCCCGGCGATCGTGAGACGCAGGTCGGGCGAGAGGGCGAGGGCCCGGCACCGCATGAGAAGGGGGATCGCGCGCACGCGGCCGGTGGGCACATGCCACAGGTGCGCTCTCGCGTCGTTCCACGCCACGGCGAGAACCGGGCCGTCGGCGCTGTCCACCGCGGTCATGGCGGTGACGAGGGCCGGCCGCCGTTCGACGGGTTCCGGCATGGGACCGGCGGAGGTCGCCCACAGCCGGACGGTGCCGTCCATGGCCGCGCTCATGACGAGGGTGTGCCGATCGTCGGAAAGAGTCAGACACGTCACCGCCGTCACAGGGGCGTTGTGCAGGTCCTGTGAGTGCGGGGTGGGATGGTAGGTCTCCAGGGCCCAGACGTGCACGCTGCCCTGTTCGTCGCCGACCACCGTCGTTCCGGTGCGGGGGCACTGCCCGAGGGCCGTCGGTCGCCTGCGGGGCTGCCGGAGCGTGAGGTGCCCGTGGTGGGCGGCTATGTGGCCGAGGACACCGGCGGCCGTTCCTTCGGTGTCCGTGATGACGGGGCGCAGCGCACCCGTGTCGGTGAGCAGCAGCAGCGACCGGTCACGGCGTACGGCGATGCCGTCGGGGCGGGCGGTGCTCGGTGAGACGACGGCGGTGGTGCTGCGGCCGGTCGTCGGGTCGAGGAGGGTGAGACCGCCCAGCGGATCCGCCGCGAGCAGCTCTCCTCCGTCGCCGGGCGTCGACGCCAGGGCGGTCACGGCCGCGTCGGGACGGGCCCATACGGCCGTGAACAGGTGCTGTTCGGCGAGGGGGAGAAGGTATGCGGCGAGGTCCGGGCTCGCCCCCAGGGCTGCGGTGTGGAGGAGGGCGGCGCGTTGACCGGTGCCGTGTTCGATGTCCGACAGCTGCGGGGCCGCCTCCTGCCAGACCTGCCGCAGGCCCCGAGGCGCCGGGATGCGTTCGTCCGCCAGGCAGGCCGCGAGGGACACGGGGGAACCATGGACGAGGAACCCCGGGTCGGCGAGCAGCGCGCGGACGATGTGGCCCGTGTCCGGGGAGAGCAGCGCCTGGTCCAAGGCGTGTTCGCGGGCGGCCTCGGTGGCCAGGTCCCAGCGCGGGCGGCCGTCGTCGGTGCGGGGGACCCGCGCGATGAGGTCTTCGCCCCCGAGGACCAGCTCGGGTGGGACGAAACTCCCGTGGGGTGTGTCGCCGACGTCGATGGACTCGGCGCCCGCCCAGGCATCGAGGAGGTCCGTGTCACCGACCTCCACGACGGCGCGGGTCTGCGGCAGCCGGAGGAGCGGCAGGAGCAACTCCTCGGTGAGGGCCGCCGGATCGGCCGTGGGCCGGTCGGCGGGGCCGCGCCCGGCCAGGTGAAGGTCCGGTACGAGGAGCAGCAGGGGGCGTGGATCGGCGGTGAGGCGCTCCAGCAGACGATCCGGGGACAGGGGGCCGTAGCCGAGCTGTCGGCCCAGTTCCCAGGCGAAGGCGTCGGTGAACAGCCCGGCGGAAGGGATCGTCGCGTGCGCGGTGGTGCGGGGGTGTCCGGCCGAGCCGACCAGGAACCAGGTCAGCAGATGGCTCTTGCCGCTGCCCCGGGTCCCGCGGATCAGGCAGACCCTGGCGCGGCCCTCGGTGCTGTCGGCCGCCCAGTCCAGCAGCGCGGGCCCATGGGCCGCGGTGACCCCTTCCAGCGGCGGCCAGGCGGTGATGTCGGGTCCGCCGAGCACGGGCGCCATGCTCACTGGCCGGCCTCTTCACTCTCGGCGGCCTCTTCACTCTCGGCGCTCTCGCGCAGCAGCCGGATGCCTTCCGCGCGCGAGTCGGCCGACTCGCCGTAGGGGAAGTGGTGCGTCAACTGGGCCTCCGGGAACACCCGCGCCAGCCACAGGGAGCAGTAGTGGCCGGGCATGAAGCAGGGGGCCAGGTCGGTGTGGACGCGCAGGACCTGTTCCGGCTCGATGCCGGCCGCGCTCAGCCTGTTCCACAGCCGCTCTTCGGGGTGCAGCGCGATGGCGCCCGACTGGGTGACGATCTGCTTGGCGCCCATGGCGTCGACGTACTCGAAGGCCGCGTACGACTCCACGGCGGCGGTGTCGCGGATGTCGTCGAGCACCAGCGGCCACCAGTTCTCCCGCTCGGCGAACGCCCGCGGATCCTGTGTGCCCAACCGCTCCCGCAGCCGGTCGAAGGCGGCCGAGGCGACCTGTGGCCGGTCCGTACCCAGGATGACGCGCAGGGCCTCGCGCGCCTCCGCGAGGCCGGAAGCGAACGCCTGGAGCGAGGAGTTGACGAAGCGGTTCGGTTCGTCGAACTCCAGCAGCACCGCCCACACCGCCCCGTCCGCGTCGGCACAGAGCTGGAAGCCGCCGTCGCCGCCCAGCCGCGCCCAGCCCGCGTACTCCTCGTCGGACACGCGGACCCCGGCCGAGGCGGCGTATTCGACCAGCGGTACCGGGTCACGGTGGTCGGTCACGAAGTAGGGCCCGACCTGCACCGGCACGGAAATCCCGGCGATCGATCGCTCTGGTCCGTCGTCAGGCACCGCGTCTGCGCTCCTCACTAGAAGTGGTGTTCGGGATCCACAATGTACGTGAGGACATCGAACCAGCAGGATTCCGGGTTCTCCAGAGCGGCCGGGTCCACGGAACTCATCGCTTCCCGGACACGCAGCCGCACCGTCTCGAGTTCTTCCTTCCCATGGGATTCCCAGTCATAGTTCGGACTCTCGACCTGGAGCAGGTACAGAAAATGAACGAACGACCGCAGTCCGCTGTTCAGCAGGTAGATTTCTCCGTCCTGCGGCAGACAGTAGACCTTCCCGGTGTCCGGATCGAACGCGATGTCGTCATAGGGGATCATTCCCAGCAGGATCCAGCCGTCCGCCTCCGGCGGTGTCTCCACCCGCTCGAGCCGCTCGCCGATCCCGTCGTCCAGATCGAACCAGGGGTTCTCCCAGACCGGAATGCCCAGCGTTCCCAGGACATCCCTGGCGTCCGCGTCCGACACGGGCCCGAGAACGCTCTCCGGTGACGTGATCAGCTCGTCCGACTCGAACACGGCCTCGAGCATGGCTCGATCGATAGTGCTGCTCATTTACCCTAATCCCACCCAGTAGATAACCCACGAGATCTTATCTACTCAGTTTCAGCTGGTCAAGATAGCTTTCCATCATGGAATTACCGCGTTCTCTCGACGCCTTGTCGACGCCGTATTCGACACTATGGCTCACTTCCGTTCCCGGGAATCTCTCCGCCATCCATGAACTGCAATTCGCTCCCGTACTGCAGGGTTCTCGCTCCGTATAGAGATGACGTATTCGGGACGGTTCCCCCTCCCTCAGGAACGGCGTCCCGATCATCCGCTCCGAGTGCCGGCGCCCGTTGCTGCGGGCCACGAGAACGAAGTCTCCGCTGCCGTCCTTGCTCCGCACCCGCGCGGCCGCGTAGTTGTTGCTCGTGAAGTCCCCGTCCTTGTTGTGGGTGCCGTAACTGCGGTCCGCGTGGCGGGCGAGCCGGGTGGCCTGCGAAAGGTCGGTGCTGCCGAGCGGGACCTGCTGGGACGACGCCTTCGGACGCGGATCGGTGCGCCCCTCGCTCTTGTTCTTCAGCTTGGCGTTCTGTTCGCCCCTGACCGGACGTCCGATCGAGGTGCTGTCGAGCCCGAGCTTCGCCCGGTCCGCGTCCGTCAGGTCGGAATGGGAGCGGTCGGGGTTCAGCCGACGGATGCTTCCGTCGTCGGCCATGTGGTAGACCGGCGTCTCCTCGGTCCTGGGGCGCTTGGCGAGCCGCTCCAGCTCCCCCGCGTGCTTGGCGTCGTTCTCGAGGTGGTTGTCCGCGACCCGCTTCAGCCGTTTCCCGGTGTCGTGGTAGAGATCCTTGACGGCCTTGCCGGCGTCCTCCCCGACGGCTTTGCCGGTCTTCTGCGCGGCGTGCTCCAGCGCCTTGACGATCTGGTTGGTCACTCGAAGCTCACCCCGGCCAGCTTCGACGTGAACTCCTCGGCGTGCGCGGCCACCTTCTCCGCGTGACCGTGCATCAGCTCCGCGTGGGCGTGCACCTGCTCGGGGTCCATGGAGAAGCCGGTCCCCGCGTCGCCCCCGCCGGCGGAGACGCCCGCCGCGGACTCCGCCGCCTTGAACACCAGTCCGCTCACCGCCCGGCCGACCACCTCCACCAGCGGTTCCACGGCCGCCTCGATGACCTGCCCGATGATGTACTGCTCCAACTGCTGTTCCAGGTAGTCCATCAGCTTCTCGGCGGCCTCCACGATCAGCACCTCGGCCGCCTCCGCGATCCCGAGGGTGACCACCGCGGCCGCCTGGTCCGCCACGAACGACACGGCCAGCGCCGCCAGTTCGGCGATCGCCTCGACCTTCATGCCCACGATGACGTCCGCCGCCACGTCCAGCGCGGTCGCCACCGTGTGACAGGCCGACACCAGCTCGTCCATGTGACCGGACGACATCTGCGACCACTTCGCCAGCAACGCCTCGTAGGAGGGGCCCTGGTACACCTCGGCCATCCGCTTGATCGTCGCCGAGGAGTCCTGGTGCGTCTCGTCCAGCTTGTCCGCGAAGTCCCGCACATGGGACGCGAACTCACGAACCTTGTCCTCGTTCACGTTCGGCCAGTTCACCCCGATGAACTGCAGGAAGGAAACGACCTCTTCAGGCAGCTCAATGGCCACAACGCCCCCGTTCGGCAACAGCAGACACCAGTTCGGCACGCTAGTGCGGGCACGGCAACGGTGGGGCAAACAGCGGCCGTTGATACCTTCAACTGCCGGCCGGCGGCGGCACCACTCGGAGGTTCGCGTCGGGCTGCACCCAGGACAGGTCCGCGCCCTCGGGGCCTTCGAGTTCGATGACGGCGTGCCAGACGGGGGGTAGTTCGGAGAACTCCCCGAACGGCGGCCGGTACATGCGGACCACCCGGGCCCGGGGAGTAACGGCAGCCACTGGGCTGTCCTCCGGAAGCACCGCATCGCCGGGGAAGACGCTCCGCCCCACACTGATGCAGCGGGCATGGCAGACCACCGTGTTCGCCGAGGGCCGCTCGTACACGATCTCCACCCCCAACAGCCCCTCGGGCTCGGTGCCGGTCACGCTGTGGGTGCCTCCATCTGGACCACTCGGAGGTTCGCCATGGGCTGCGCCCAGGACAGGTCCGTGCCCTCGGGGGCCTCGAGCTCGATCACGGCGCTCCAGCCAGGGGTCAGTTCGGTGAACTCCCCGTACGGCTGTCGGTGTATCCGGAGCACCCGGGCCGGGGAGACCCCGGCATCCGGTGGGCTGTCCTCCGGAAGCACTGAATCGCCGGGGAAGATGCTCCGCCCCAGACTGACGCAGCGGGCGTGACAGGACACCCTGTTCGCCGAGGGCCGCTCGTACACGATCACGACGTTCAGCAGTCCGACAGGCTCGGTACCAGTCACGCTGGGGATGCCTCCCTCCGGGGTCAGAACCAATTCATGACCTTGTCGGCCACATCGGACGCCACACCGCTGCCGATGATGCCTCCGACGACACCGCCGACGACACCGCCGCCGACGGTACCCGCACCGGGTATGGCCGAGCCGATCGAGGCACCCACCTCCGCGCCGTAGGCCGCGCCCGCCAGACCGCCCGCGAGGCCCGCGGCGTCCCGGGTGGCGGTGTGGAGCCGCTGGGCCGGCGGCGCCTTGGCGACGTCGTAGGCGGAGAGCGCCACCGCGCCGACGAACGCCGCCGACCGTGATGAAGCCCGCGTCACCGCCCGCCGAGCCCGCCAGTTTGCTCGCGGTCGAGGCGGCACCGCTGCCCGAACCACCGGTGGCACCGCCTCGGGCAGCCGGAGACACCCGGGCTGCCGGCACTCGCTGGTCGCGTCGTCGTCACCCCGCGATTACGCGGAACCCTGGACCGTCATCCAGCGCCACTGGGTGAACTGCTCCAGGTTGGCGGTGCCGCCGATGCGGGAACCGTTGCCCGATGCTCCCATCCCGCCGAACGGGGCGTTCGCGGCGTCCTTGGCGGAGACGTCGTTGAGGTGCACCATGCCGGTGCGCAACTGCTCGGCGATGACCGCGGCCCGCGACACAGAACCGGAGTGCACAGCCGCCGTCAGGCCGTATTCCGTGTCGTTGGCGATCTCGACGGCCTCCTCGTCGGTGCGGAACGCGACGACGGGGGCCACAGGCCCGAAGATCTCCTCGGTGAAGGCGGGCATGGTCCGCTCGACGTGGTCCAGAACGGTGGGCGGGTAGAACAGCCCGTCGCGGCGTCCGCCCGTCAGCACCCGCGCCCCGGCGGCCACGCTCTCGTCCACGATGCGTTCGATCCTCGCGACCTGGCGCTCGCTGATCACGGGACCGAGAGCCACACCCTTCTCGCGGGGGTCGCCGACCCGCAGCGCCTTGGCCTGCCTGATCAGTGCCTCGGTGTACGGCTCCACGAGGTCGGTGTGCACCAGATGACGTCCGGCGGCGACGCAGGCCTGTCCCTGATAGCCGAAGGAACTCATCGCTCCGGCCGCCGCGGCGGAGTCGATGTCCGCGTCGTCGAGCACGACGATCGAGTTCTTGCCACCCAGCTCCAGGGCCACCCGCTTGAGCCCGTCGCCCGCGGCGCGGGCGACCGCCCGTCCCGCCCTGGTGGAGCCCGTGAACGCGACCATGGCGACGTGGGGATCGGCCACGACCGCCTCACCGGTGCCGAGGCCTCCGGGAAGGACGTGGAGCAACCCCTCGGGCAGTCCGGCCTCCTCGAACAGCCGGGCCACGACGACACCGCCGGACACCGGTGTGTGGGGATCGGGCTTGAGCAGGACGGCGTTGCCCAGCACGAGCGCGGGCGCCAGGGCCCGCATGGCGAACAGCAGGGGGGCGTTCCAGGGGTTGATGACGCCGACCACCCCCAGCGGTACCCGCCATGCGTGACTGGTCTGGCCGGGTGCCGACGGGCTCAGGATCTCGCCGCGGGGCAGCGACGCGAGGCCGGCGGCCTGCGCCAGCTGGCTGAGTCCGGCCGCGATCTCGTAGTCGCCCTTCGCCGGGACGCCTCCGGACTCCCTGACGATCCAC
Organism: Streptomyces sp. NPDC001617; assembly: GCF_053596855.1. Taxonomy (NCBI): domain Bacteria; kingdom Bacillati; phylum Actinomycetota; class Actinomycetes; order Kitasatosporales; family Streptomycetaceae; genus Streptomyces; species Streptomyces sp. NPDC001617. The sequence continues at coordinate 84,756 of NZ_JBSFHA010000018.1, read as the reverse complement.
TCGCGAATCGCCTCGCGGTTGTCGCGCAGGGCCCGGGCGGCGCGGAGCAGGATCTCGGCGCGCTCCTGAGGTGCCGTCTCGGCCCAGGCCCGCTGGGCTCGGGCGGCCAGGACCCCGGCCCGGGCGACATCCGCGGGCGCTGCCACACCCACCTCCGCCAGCCGCTCTCCCGTGGCGGGTTCGTTCACCGGCTGAATCCCGCCCTCGGACTGCCGCCAACCGCCGCTGTAGATCTTCCCGGTCCATTCGGCCGCATCCGGCCACGTCTCCTCGCCGGCGACAGTCATGGCACGACCCTCCAGCCCCGATGCATTGACCTTTTGCATTTATGTCCTTATTGAGGATATATGTCCGACCATCTCCCCTCGGTTGCTCGTCGCCGGGCCGGGACGCACGGTGGAAAGACCGAAATGAGGGCGGATGAACGCGATGACGGGTTCTGACACCGCCGGCGACGACCGGGCGGCGTGGCGGCCGGACGACCCGATCGACGAGTCGGCCACGGCCACAGCCCGCGTGGACCCGAACGGCGTCGTGACCGGGTGGAGCGAGGGAGCACGACGGCTGCTCGGATACCGGTCCACCGAGGTCATCGGCCGGCCCGCGGCATCGTTCCTCGCAGGGGAGCCGCCCGCCGAGACGCTTCGCTCCCTGAAAACGCTGCCGCGGTGGAACGGGACGGCGACTCTCCTGCACCGGGACGGCCACCACCTCGCGGTGAACCTGCTGGCCCACCACCGCGAGCCCGACGGCGAGGACAGAGGGGGCGGCGAGTGGCTCCTGGTCTGCCCCCTGGCCCGGCAGGCGTCGCCGCTCCACGACGACGCGCTGGTGATGTGGGCGTTCACCCGGTCCCCGGTCACGACGGCGCTCTACGACACCGGCCTGCGGCTGCGGCGGGCGAACGCGGACATGGAGCGGGTGATCGGTCTGCCCGAAGCGGCGATGCAGGGGCTGCGCGTATCGGAGATCGTGGTCGACCCGGAGTCCGACCGGACGGAACAGTGCATGCGCCGGGCGCTGGAGACCGGCGAACAGCAGCATCTGCAGCAGTCCCTGCACCTGGCGGGCCACGAGAGCGAGAGCGTCTGGACGACTTTGCTCACCCCCGTGCGGGACGCCGAGGGAACGATACGGGGAGTGCTCCTTTCCGCACATGACGTGACCGAGGAGCATCTGGCCCGAGGGCGCCTGGCCCTGCTCAACGAGGCCAGCATCCGCATCGGCAGCACCCTGGACCTCGCCCGGACCGCGCAGGAACTCGCCGATGTGGCCATCCCGCAGCTCGCGGACTTCGTCACCGTCGACCTGCTTCCCGCCATCGAAGGCGGCGACGACCCACGCGCCGGCTCGCCGCCCAGCCCCGTCATGCTGCGCCGGGTCGCCTACCAGTCCGTCCTGGAGGGCTGCCCCGAGATCGTGGTGAGGCGAGGAACGGTGGCCGCCTACCCGGACGATTCGACCGCGGCCAGGTGCCTGACCAGCGGCCGCCCGCTGATCGAGAACGTGACCGCTTCCGCGATGGCCCGGGTGGCGAGCCAGACCCCGGACCGGGCCGAGCGGATGCGACGCTTCGGCTTCCACTCGGTGCTGGCCGTGCCGATGCGCGCCCGCGGCATCACCCTCGGCGTGGCCACCTTCTCCCGCCACCGGCGCCCGGAACCCTTCGAGCAGGACGACCTGCTCCTGGGCGAGGAGATCACCGCCAGGGCCGCCGTCTGCATCGACAACGCCCGCCGCTACACCCGCGAGCGCCGCACCTCCCTCACCCTGCAGAGCAGTCTCCTGCCGCAGCGGCTGCCCCCGCAGGCCGCCGTCGACGTCGCCTCCCGTTACCTGCCCGCCAGCACGCAGGCCGGCGTCGGCGGCGACTGGTTCGACGTGATCCCGTTGTCCGGCGCCCGGGTCGCGCTCGTCGTCGGCGACGTCGTCGGCCACGGCATCCAGGCCTCGGCCGCCATGGGACGACTGCGTATCGCCGTGCGCACCCTTGCCGATGTCGACCTCCCGCCCGACGAGTTGCTGACCCACCTGGACGACATGGTCATCCGCCTGTCCGCCGAGGCCGAAGGCGCGGCCGGCAGCGTCGGCGACATCGGCGCGACCTGCCTGTACGCCGTCTACGACCCGGTCTCCCGGCGCTGCGCCATGGCTCGCGCGGGCCACCCCGTTCCCGCGCTGGCGACCCCGGACGGCGTCGTGGTGTTCCCCGACGTCCCTGCGGGCCCGCCGCTGGGGCTGGGTGGCCTGCCCTTCGAGGTCACCGAGATCGAGCTGCCGGAAGGAAGCATCCTCGCGCTGTACACCGACGGCCTCATCGAGGCCCGCGGCCGCGACATCGACGAAGGCCTCGACGCACTGCGCAGGGTCCTGGCCCGGCCGGCTCCGTCCTTGGAGAGCACCTGCGACACCGTGCTCCAGACGCTTCTCCCGGACCACCCCGCCGATGACGTGGCGCTGCTGATAGCCCGCACCCGGGCCCTGGACGCGGCCCATGTCGCCACCTGGGACGTGCCGCCCGACCCGTCAGCGGTCGCCGAGACCCGTAAGAACACCACCCGGCAGCTGGCCGTCTGGGGCCTGGACGAGGCCGCCTTCGTCACCGAACTGGTCGTCAGCGAACTCGTCACCAACGCCATCCGTTACGGCGGCGCCCCCATCCAGCTCCGGCTCATCCGCGACCGCAACCTCATCTGCGAAGTCTCCGACGCCAGCAACACCAGCCCCCATCTGCGCCGCGCGCGCACCTTCGACGAAGGCGGCCGCGGCCTGCTCCTCGTCGCCCAGCTCACCCAGGGCTGGGGCACCCGCCAGACGTACACCGGCAAGACGATCTGGGCCGAACAGACCCTCTCCCCGTACTCCTCACCGTCGACGGAGACGGACTGATCGGTGCGGCAGTCCTGCTGCGGCCCGGATCGCTGCCGCGACCTGGCCGTCGAAGCAGGCCGCCATGATGGGCCGATCGACCGGCGGGTCGGGACCGGCGTCAGTTCGGCTTCAGCACCACCACCTGACCGCCGGCGGGGGCCATGGCCACGCTGAGCACGGTGGCCGAGGTGACGGTCCGGGTGCTCTTCACGACGGGAGTCTGGTAGGCGTAGGTGCCGGGCGTGCCGTCGGCGTAGACCGTCGCCGTCCAGTTGCCGCCGGCGAGGAAGGACAGCGGGAGCGACAGCGTCCGGGCCGACTCGTCGGTCATCGCACCCAGGTACCAGGTGGTGCCGTTCCGGCGCGCGACCGCGACGTACTGGCCGATCGATCCGTCGAGGGTTCGGCTCTCGTCCCAGGTGGTGGGGATGGCGTCGAACCATGGCAGGCCGGGCCAGTTGGCGGTGTTGGCGTACTTGGACGGCGAGTCGTACCAGTAGAGGAAGTTCAGCGGCTGGTAGTAGACCGCCGCCATCGCCATCTGGTGGACGTTGGTGGTCTGGTCGCGCGACTGCCCGTAGCAGATCGTGTAGTCCATCGGCCCGCCGATGTTCCGGGCGAACGGCAGGGTGACGTTGTGGGAGGCGGTCGGGAAGTGCTCGTTCCCCCGCACACCCTCCAGGCTGATCCAGTTGGGGTAGGTCCGCTCGTAGCCGAACGGCCGCACGTCGTCGTGCATGTCGATCAGCAGGCTGTGCGCGGCCGCGGTCTTCGCCCAACCGGTGATCTGGTTGGTCATGGCCTGGGTGCCGTCGTTGATGAAACCGAGTTTCACGCCCGCGACGCCCCAGCTCCGGTAGAGGGCGAAGAGACTGTCGGGGCTGGTCAGCGCGATGCGGTTGACGTAGAGGATGACCCCGATGCCCTTGCCCGTGGCGTAGGAGATCACCGACGGCAGGTCGATGGCGTCGATCGGCTTGGTGGCGTCGGTCGTACTGCCTTCCGGCCCGTACCAGCCGGCGTCGTACTCGATGTACTGCAGCCCGCGAGCGACGGCGAAGTCGACGCCCGCCGTGCCGTCGGCGGTGGTCAGGTTGCAGCGGAAGACCTTGCCGGGCTTTATCCATGAGGTGTCGGCCAGCGCGCCGGCGGGGGCCAGGTTGAGCACCAGTTCGGCGTTGTCGACCAGTTCGGCGTGGGTGGAGCCGGTCACCACCGCGCGCCAGGGGGTGGCGAACGGGGTGGTCACCGTGGAGGCCGTCTGGACCGTCCCGCTCCCGCGGGCGGTGTGCTCCATCAAGTGGGCGGCCAGCGTGTTGGGCTCCCCCGACACCGAACTCAGCATCAGCCGGGGGTAGTTGACGCGGGACGACTCGCAGACGCAGGCGATCGGCCCGCCGCTCGCGTACGTGGCGGTCAGCGGAAGGTCGGTCAGCGGGCCGGTGTCGGTGCCGGAGGTCCCGGTGGACGGGATCGAACCCGGAGCGACAGGGTTGTACACGTTCTCGTCCCGGGCGCTGTAGACGAGTGTGCCGTCGGGGAAGACGAATGTCGTCAGCTCGTCGGCGATGGTGGCGGTGCCCTTGTCGAGCAGCACGTACCGGAAGGCGACACCACTGGGGTAGGCGCGGATCTGGACGCTGAAGTTGATCAGGGTGGCGGTGTCCTGGAGGGTCCAGCGCATCTCCTGGTACCAGTCGTGGACGGTCGCGTTGCGGCCGTAGACCGGAGTCCAGGTGTTGTTGACAGTCCAGTGCTGGTAGTTGGTGATGACCGTGCCGCTACGGCCGAGCATCGTCCCGTCGCCCAGCTCCAGGCCCAAGGCCGAGGTGTCGACGACGGTCGCACCCCTGCGCTTGGCCGACCAGGTCAGAACGCCGCCGGTCAGCGACATCGTGATCGTGGTACTGCCGTCGGGGGCCGTCGCGGTGACCGAGGCGTCCGCCGCCGCAGCCGTGCCCGTCGTACCGATCCCGACCGCGGCGGCGCCGGCGGCGACGACCGCGCCCTTGAGCAGTCCCCGCCGGGACACCGCGCGTGCTGGAACCTCCATGGCGGTGCACCTCTCCATTGAGTGGACCTGAGTCGGCGGCCGGTCCGAGGCGCCCTCACACAAACGAACAGTAATGAACGCTTTCCATCGGCACCCGGGCAGTTGTACGCCCAGGACCCTTGAGAGGTCAACAGTTCCGACCCGGGAAGGGCCAACTGGTCGCGCTAGCACCCTCGGTTCCGTCATGAGCAAACAAAATCGATCGCGCCTCTTGACGGCGGAACGAACAGGAAGCTCTCATTTCCCACTGAACGTCGCAGCCGCTGCCGCGTGTTCGCCGCGTCTGCCATCGTTCGCGGCCTCAACTCCCCCTCCTACACGCCGTCAGGCACCGGCGGCATGCGGACGACGTCACGTCAGAACCTCGAAGGAGAGGCAGAGCATGCTGAATCGAGCACTCCACCACCGGCCCTCGCGCGGCCGGTTGCGGGCAGCCGCCGCCGCGTTCCTCACCCTGCTCGGAGGCCTCGCGGCAGTGCTGCTGCCCGCCACGCCCGCCAGTGCCGCCACCGTCTCCTTCACGCTCGGCGCCACCAGGACCGACCAGAACGGCAACACGCTCCAGTTGCACGGCCTGGGCATCATCAAGGCCGGCAACACCTGGTACGGCTTCGGCGAGGACAAGACCGGGGAGACCTCGTCCGACACGTCCTTCCAGGACATCCCCTGCTACACCTCCACCGACCTCTCCAGCTGGACGTACCAGGGCGTGGCCCTGGCCAAGCAGGCAAGCGGCGACCTGGGTCCGAGCCGGATCGTGGAGCGGCCGAAGGTCATCTACAACGCGTCGACCAGCACGTACGTGATGTACATGCACATCGACAGCACCAACTACGGCGACGCGCGGGTCGGGGTGGCCACCAGCAGCACCCCCTGCGGGCCCTACAGCTACCGGGGCAGCTTCCGCCCGATGGGCAACCTGAGCCGTGACATGAACCTCTTCCAGGACACCGACGGCACCGGCTACCTGCTGAGCGAGGACCGCAACAACGGCCTGCACATCTACAAGCTCTCCGCCGACTACCTCTCCGTGGACAGCAGCGTGGCCCTGCTGGGCAGCAGCGGCTCGGCCAGCTACGAGGCGCCCGCCATGGTGAAGAGCAACGGCACCTACTACCTGCTCGCCTCCCACCTGACCGGCTGGAGCACGAACGACAACGTCTACACCACCGCCACGTCGCTGAGCGGGACATGGGCTCCGATGCGGAACTTCGCCGCGCCGGGCACCCACACGTACAACAGCCAGACGGCGAACATCATCACCGTGCAGGGCAGTTCCGGCACCACGTACATCTACGCCGGCGACCGGTGGAACACCAGCGACCTCGGCAACTCCCAACTGATCTGGCTGCCCATGACCATCCGCGGCACCGTAGTCAACGTCGGCCAGTACCCGAGCTGGTCACTCGACACCACCGCCGGCACCTGGACGCCCGGCTCCGGTGTGCCCACCAACGCGGTGCACACGCTGACCGACGCCGGCAGCTCGATGCTGATGGACGTCTCGGGCGGCTCGACGAGCAACGGCGGCAAGGTCATCCAGTGGCAGTCCACCGGCGGCGACAACCAGAAGTGGACGCTGAACCGGGTCGCGGACAACGTCTACACGCTCGTCAGCGTCAAGAGCGGCCTGTGCCTGGACGTCCCGAACAAGTCCACCGCAGAGAACGTCCAGTTGCAGCAGTGGACCTGCAACGGCGGCACCAATCAGCAGTTCGCCGCCGACCTCGTGGGCAGCCTCACCGGCACCAAGTTCATGCTCGTCAACGTCAACAGCGGGCTGAACATCGGGGTGGACTCCTCCTCCACCACCGCGGGCGCCGGCGTCGTCCAGCTGACCGGCACCGGAGCCACCAGCCAGCAGTGGACGCTGTCCTGACGAACCCTCGCCGAGAGGGCCGCCACACCTCTTCGCCGGTCATACCTGGCATACCCGGCCGGGCAGCGAGGAGGGCAAGCCGGAGCCGAGCACGAAGACTTCGCTGTCCCAGTGGCGCAACCTGGCGGAGGTGGAGCTCATGATGGCGAACCACCGGATCGCCGCCTGACCAAACACCGCGAACCGTTCCTGCTTCGGCAGGGACGGGTGGCCCACTTCCAAGAGGCCGGCAGACAACTCCTCGGTCCTGTCGAGCACGACGAGGGCGTCGCCTCCAGCAGCGGTTCGACGCCGGGCAGGACCGTCTCCGCGTCGGAGGAGTGTGGCAGGACGTCTGGATCAAGGGCATGACCTGCGGGAAGGCCCGGGTGTGGAGGTGGTGCGGGCCGGTGACGGCTCGGCGCCGAGCATGTCCAGCAGGACCAGGGTGTCGTACTCGGGCGTGTTCGGTTCGGCGAAGTAGGCGATGAGACGGTGGCCGGGTGTGCCTTCGAGCCCCATGGACTGGTGGCCGAGGGTGAGGTCCCCGACCTCCGGGTGATGGAACGTCTTGCGGCCGTGCGCATGGGCCTTGACGTCGTAGCGTTCCCACAGGCGGGCGAAGTCCGGGCTTTTCGTGAGGAGTTCGTCGGCGAGGCCGGTGAGGTCGGGGGCGTCCGGTTCGACGCCCGAGAGGGCACGCAGGCGGGCGACGCAGCCACGGATCGGGAACTCGGCATCGGCTTCGTGCCCTACTCGCCGCTGGGCCACGGCTTCCTCACCGGGCAGATCCGCTCGACCGACGACGCCGACTGGCGCAAGAACAACCCCCGCTTCACCGGTGAGAACTTCCGGCGCAACCTGCGCCTGGCCGACGAGGTCAGGGCCGTCGCCGACGAAGTCGGCGCAGCACCCGCGCAGGTCGCCCTGGCCTGGCTGCTCGCCCAGGGCGACGGCATCGCCCCCATCCCCGGCACCAAGCGGGTCGACCGGGCCGAGGAGAACACCGCCGCCGACGGCATCGTCCTGACCGCCGAGCAGCTCGAGAAGCTCGACAACGTGCCCTCGGCCGCCGGTGACCACCACGACGAGGCGGGTATGCGTCTGCTCGGCCGGTGACAGGCCCGCCAGGGCGACGTCTTGGCTCTGGACGGCCTACTCGACGACGGCTTCACCCTCACCCACATGACCGGATACGTGCAGCCGAAAGCCGAATGGCTGGCAGAGATGAGACAAGGCCGGTTCATCTACCACACCATCGACGAGAAGAGCACGACCCTCGACGTCGCCGGCGACGCGGCCCGCCTGGTCGTCCGGACCGTCACGGACGCCACCGTGTACGGCACCCGGTGGGACGGGCGGCTGCAACTGGCCACCGACCATGCCCGCAAGGGCGAGCCCTGGGTCGTGTTGCGTACCGAGGCCACCACCTGGTGACCGAGATCGTCCGGAGGCGGAAGTGACAGTGAACCGGCTGGGCCTGGTCGTACACGGCGGACGCCCGGAGGCCGTGGCAGCGGCCGGGCTGGTCCGCGCCTGGTGCGAGGACCACGCCGTGCGCTGCACGGACATCGACGTGTGGCACGACGGCGGGCGGCGCGGCGCGCGTGAGGAGGTCGAGGCCGCGGGTCACCCCGATCTGGTGGTGACCCTGGGCGGTGATGGCACCTTCCTGCGCGGCGCCCGGCTGGCCGCCGCGAACGACGCCCTGGTCCTGGGCGTCGACCTGGGCCGGGTGGGCTTTCTGACGGAGGTGTCCGCCTCCGCGGTGCGCTCGGCGCTGGACGCGGTGCGGGAGGACCGGTTCGCGATCGACAGCCGGATGCTGCTCGCCCTGCGTGCCTCGCGCCGGCTGGAGGTGCCGGCCGGCATGGAGTCCCTCATCGAGTACGGCCGGGGGCCGCTCCTGCCGCCGCCGCAGGTGCGGCCCGACTGCGAGGTCGACCGGGACTGGGGCATCCCGCTGGACGTCACCGCGCTCAACGACATCGTGGTGGAGAAGCTGGTGAGGGACCGGCAGGTGTCCGTCGGGGTCTACGTCTCCGGCCGGCTCCTGGCCTCCTACTCGGCCGACGCGCTCCTGGTGGCCACGCCGACCGGCTCGACGGCCTACAGCTTCGCGGCCGGCGGGCCCGTCGTCTCGCCTCGCGCGGAGGCCCTCGTCTTCACGCCGGTCGCCCCGCACATGGCTTTCGACCGCTCGGTCGTCACCGCCCCCGACGAGCCGGTCGGGCTGCGCCTCCTGGAGCGTTCGGGGCCGGCCGCGGTCAGCATCGACGGCCAGCTGCGGGGCGTCCTCGATCCGGGCGACTGGATCGGCGTGTACGCCGCCCCGCGCCGCCTGCGGGCCGTCCGGCTGGGCCCGATGGACTTCTACGGCCGCCTGCGCGAGCGCATGAACCTGACCGACGCCCCGGCCGCGATCGCCGACGGCTCCCCCGCCCCGCTGTGGTCGGTCACCACGCCACCACCGGGGGACCTCGCCCATCTGACCCTGCTGACCGCCCCGGACAGTTCCTGATCGGCCGATCGCGATGACGACGAACAGCTGATGCCGCTCGGTGAAGTACCCGGCGTCATGGATGCGCCGGCTGCCGCGCCGCGAGGTGAGGTGAGGATGCTCGGCAGGATTCTGACGCATCGCCGGAGCAGGGGTGGCCGACGCCGTACGTCGTCGGCCACCCCGCATTCGTGCGGCGTCAGAGGGGAGCGAGCCGCTCCTTCTCCCCCGCGACCAGCCGTCCGCTGCGTGCAAGCTCAGCGACAGAGGCCGCGCCGGCGAACCCTGTGGCGGCCAGGGCCCACCAGGGCAGCCAGAGGGCGTCGTGTCGTCGGGCGAAGTCCCACAGGGCGCCGATGGAGAGGTTGCCGAGGGTGATGCCGAGGCCGGAGACGGTGTTGTACAGGCCGTAGTGGGTGGCGACGAGACGGTTGCCGGAGAGCGTGACGACCATGTCCATCTCGAAGGGGTAGACGATCGCGCTGCCGGCCGCGAGCAGGGTCACCGCCACGACCAGGGCGGTGAGTACGGCGACGGGGGTCCCCGGTGGGGTGAGGGCAAGGGGCAGGAAGGCCAGGCCCATCGCAGCCAGTCCGCGCACCAGGGCCTGGGCGGGGCTCCAGCGTTGCTTCGCCCAGCCGATGAGCCGGAGTTGTCCGACAACGGCAACCACGGCAGAGACGACGAACAGTCCGCTCGTCGCCCACGTCCCCTTGGAGCCCAGGGCCTTCGCGGCGGCGAGGGGCAGGGCGAGATAGACCTGGAACGTCAGGACGTACGAGCCGATCATCGCCGTGGCGAAGAGCAGGAAGGGCCGATTGGCCGCGACCGTCCGCCACTGAGCCAGCACCTTGTCGGATGTCGCCGCACGTGTCTCACCCCGCCGGGCGGGCAACACGCGCCCTTGCAGCACGGTCAGGACGGCGAAGATCGCGGCGGCGACGGTGCATACGAGACGGAAGTCGGCGGCCAGCAGGGCGAGTCCGACCAGCGGGCCCAGCAACATGCCCGCCTGGTAGTGGACGTTGAAGGTGGCGAAGGCGTCCACGCGCCGTTCTCCGGCCTCGGCTGCCAGGTAGGCGCGGACGGCCGGGTTGAACAGGGCGCCCGCGAAGCCGGTGGCCGCCGAGGCGGCGATCAGGGCAGGCAGGCTGTCGACCCAGCCCAGCAGGCCGAAGCCGACCGTGCGCAGCAGGCAGCCGGCCATGATCGGGGCCTTGTAGCCGAGGCGGTCGGCGAGGGTGCCGCCGATGAGGAACATGCCCTGCTGGGAGAAGTTGCGCACGCCCAGGACGAGTCCGACCGCCCAGGCGGCAAGACCGAGCCCTCCGGCCAGATGGGCGGCGAGGTAGGGCATGAGCATGTAGAAGGCGAGGTTGATGGCGAACTGATTGGCCATCAACAGCCGTGCGGCGGGCGGGAAGGAGCGGGTCTGCCGCCACAGGGTCTTCATCGGGCGGCTCCGGCGAGGGTGTGATGCGCGCCGGTGTCGGACCGGCCGATGGCATCGAGAGGGTCGGCGACGTGCGTGCAGCGTGTCCAGGAGGTCACGACCCGGTCGCCGGGGTGGGCGATCTCGTCCGGCTCGTCGGCGGGCAGGCGGCCCAGGAGGCCGTGTTCGCGGCAGTAGGCGTCGTCGAAGACCGTGCCGACGTAGCGTTGCGGCCCGTCGGGGAAGACGGCGACGATCCGTTCCTCGGCGGGCAGGGTGCGGGCGAGCCAGCGGGCGACGAGCGCGACGGCGCCGACGCTCCAGCCGCCGGTGGCGTAGTGGTCGCGGGCCAGGCGGCGGGCGGCCCAGACCGCTTCGGGGGCGGCGACCCAGTGGACCTCGTCGAAGAGGTCGTAGGCGACGTTGCGGGGGTAGATGCTGCTGCCCAGGCCGCGCATCAGACGTGCGGTGGCCGGCTGGCCGAAGATGGTCGATCCGGTGGCGTCCACGCCGACCACGCGCACGGGAGGGAAGAAGCCGCGCAGCACGGCGGCAATTCCGGCCGAGTGGCCGCCGGTGCCGACCGAGACGACCAGGGTGTCGATGCGGCCGAGCTGGGCGACCAGTTCGTGGGCGAGCGGGGCGTAAGCGGCCACATTGTCGGGGTTGTTGTACTGGTCGGGGCACCAGGCGTCCTGGTGGGCGGCGAGGAGTTCTTCGACCCGCCGGCGGCGGGCTTCCTGCCAACCACCGGTGGGATGCGGGGTGTCGACGATGTCGACCTCGGCACCGTACGCGGCCAGCAGCCCGGTCATCAGGGGTTCCATGCCGGGGTCGGTGACGACGTTGACCGGGTGGCCGTAGGTCCCGCCTGCCAGTGCCAGACCGAGACCGAGGGTGCCAGAGGTCGACTCGACGATGCGGGCGCCGGGAAGCAGCTGCCCGCGTTCGCGTGCGGCGCGCACCATGTGCAGCGCCGCGCGGTCCTTGATCCCGCCGGGATTGTGGCCTTCGAGCTTGGCCCAGAAGCCGCGGCCGACGGCGGCGAAAGGGGCGCCGATCCACAGGACGGGGGTGTCGCCGGCAAGGCCGGCCGGAGTGAGCATGGGGCGTTTGGTGCCGGCGAGGAGCTGGGCCGGGGACGTGGGGGTGGTGTTGCGGGTGGGGTGGTTCATGGCGTGCTTCTCCTGCGGTCGGCGCCACGAACGGCGGCCGGCCGTGCATAGGGGGAAGAGGCGGGGGAGATCGGCTGCCGCGCCGTGGTCGAGGCCGAGGGCACGACGCGGGGTCGATCAGGTCCGCCACACGCCGAGGTGGGCCCGCGAGTTTCCGGCTGAAGACGCGTCAGGCGCAGGAGGCGTGTGCCTGAGGGCTGGTGGCGCGGGCGACGGCTGGGCGCCGAGGTGGTGGGGAGGCAGCGCGTCGTGAACTGTGTGTACGGCCCGAGCGGCGTGGCGCGGGGGCTGAACCGTCGGCTCGTCCGTGCCACAGCAGTGCGCGTCGTCGTCTCGCGTCGGCCCGCGCTGCTGCACGGACGGCTCGTGGTCGGTGAGTCCGGACACCTGCCCTTGGGCCATGCTCGCCGTATGAATGACGGCGTCCGCGTGCCCCATTCCCGTGGAGGTCGGCCCATGGGCGCATGCCAGCACATGCATCAGCGCGGCGAGCAGCACCACGAGCGCCACCCCGGTCCGTGACACGGGGCGGCTGCTGCCGGGGAATGCTGAGCAAGCGGACATCAACACAGAATGTAATCGCTCACCTACGTAAAGTTCTCGTGGTGATCGGCCGTTTGACTCTTCGCCGGACACCTCTTCGCGTCCGCGGAGGGCCGGGACACCGCCGACCGCACAGGCGTCGCGGACGTTCCTGGGCGGGCCACATTTCGCACTCCAGCTCTGATCCAGGTCAGGGGCGGCGCAGCCTAATGGATCACCGGCCTGGGACCTTGCGGACAGAGAGGTGTGCAGCCTGGGTTGATCAATCTCCTGCGTCAGGTCTGCTCTTCGCGCGGAGTCCGATGGCCGGACAGCATCATGCCGCGGACCTCCGTCGGATCTCCTGTGCGCATGAGCCGGCGCAGGGCGCCCGCCTCGGCCGTACGGCCGAGGGCATGAAGTACGTCGGCGTGCAGGGCGAAGGTGGTCTGGAAGTAGGGCGCGTACGCGGCCGGGTTCTGCCGGCCCAGCGTGTGGTAGATCTCCGTGGCCTCGGCAGTGGCCGATATGGCAGCGTCGAGATCGTGGCCGCCCTCGAGGCTCACCTTGGCGAACGAGGCCAGGGCCCGTGCGAGGCGTTCCCGATGGGCAGCCGGATCGGCGTCGGCCAGGCGGCGCAGACGACGTACCGCATCCATGGCCTGGACCAGTGCCTCGTCGTGGCGCCCCGTCGCGGCGAGGATGACACCCAACGTGGCGTAAGTCTCGGCCAATTCCAGCTCGTGGGCTTCCGGGTCGGCCTCCGCGAGGCGGCGCCGGATCGCCAGGGCCTGCTCGGCGCGGGCCAGTGCCTGCGCGGGCTGTCCGTTGTGCAGCAGATGGGTGGCGAGGTTGGCCAGGGAACGGGCGAGCGCAAGCTCGTAGGCGGCCGGGTTGGCCTCGGCGAGGTGCTCGAAGATGCCGACCGCCTCCTGCTCGGCCCGCAGCCCCTCCTCCCAGCGTCCGAGATCCCGGAGCCGCTGGCCCAGGTTGGACAGAGAACGGGCGAGTCCGGGAGTCTCCCTGCCCGGGTCGGCTTTCGCCAGGCGGCGGCGGATCATCACGGCCCTGTCGGCGGCGCTCAGCGCTTCCTCCCAACGACCTGCCTCGGACAGGCGGTTGCCGAAATTGGACAACGAGGAGGCCAGATCCGGCTCACACTTCCGAGGATTGGCTGAGGCGAGCCGTTCGACGATCTCCACTGCTTCCTGCTCGGCTTCGAGAGCCTCCTCGATCTTGCCGAGGTGCGACAGACTGACGCCGAGATGGGACAGATCCGCCGCCAACCCGGACTCGGCGACGGCGGGCCTGACCTCGGCCGGCCTCCGGTGCAGGTCGGCGGCCCGCCGCTGGTCGGCCGCCGCCTCCCTCCACCGCCGCATCTCCATGAGCGTGACCCCGCGATCGCCGAGCACGACCGCCAGCACCGGCTCGTACCGGGCCGGGTCGTCCGCGGCCAGGCCCTCCAGGAGCACCACGGCTTCGTCGTCGGCGGCGAGGGCCTCTTCGTAGAGGCCGGCGTGCACCAGCCGGGTGGCGAGCTTCATCAAGAGGTCAACACGGCGGAACGGGTCGGTGGCGTCGGCCAGGCGGTGCCGGGTCAGGCGCACGGTGACGGCCGCGATCCCCGGGTCCAGGTCGGCATGCCGACCTGGCGGGAAGTGCGCCTCGACGGCTTCCAGGACGGCCAGATCAAGGTCGGCGACATCGGCGAGAGCGGTCAGCGCCGCGCTGCCCGCCGCGAGGGCGAGCGGGGGATCGGACCGAAGCAGGCCCCCCAGGTGCGGCGCCAGATGGGGCCAGCGCCCGGGAGCGGCCGCAGAGGCGAGGAACGTGATCAGGCGGCCGATGTGGTCGGGCGGCCCGGTCTGGGCGGCGCGGGCGGCCAGTGCCTTCGCGGTGGAAGCGGCCCAGGGCGCTGGGGGATGTTCGTCACCGGCAGTGTGGCCTGGGAAAGTGAGGGCGAGGTAGTCCTCGGCGAGTCGGTCAGGGTACAGCGGTTCCAGGACGGCGCCGGGCTCGGTTGGCGGGTAGCAGACGGCATGGTCGGCGAGCAGCCGAGCGGGGTCGGATCTCAGGTCGAGGCCCCGGAGCAGAGTGGCGCCGCGTTCGTATGCCATTGCGCCGGTCAGCGCAGCGGTGAAGACCGTGTGCGTCATGGCGGACGGGGGCGTGCTGTAGTCCTTGCCATCGTCGCGGCCGGCGTAGAGACATTGCCAATGCTCGCGCTCCCGATCCAGCAGGTACGACGACAGACCCGCCATGTCCTCAGGAGGCCGTAGGCCGTGGACGTGAGCATCGACCGCGACCAGCGCGGCCATGTGCAGGGCGAGGACAAGACCGTAGTCAGGCCGGGTGAGCACGCTGGGCGGCGTGACCGCGGCGGGATCGGCGAGGCCGTAACGAGCTGCGAAGGAGTCGCGAGCGGCTGTGAACATTCGCTCGCGCTCTCCGATCTCGTCAGACAGCGGCATCAGCGACTGGGCCTTGGCATCGGCCTGCAGCTTGGTCAGGGCGGCGCGGATCACCGGCCAGGGCTGCGGGGAGCGGGCAAGCAGCAGGACACGGGTGGGCACCGAGCGGTGCAGCAGAGCGTTGCTGAACAGCCAGTTCAGATGTGTGACGGGCCAGCGGTCGGCATAGTCGACGACGAGAACAAGTCCGCGTTCGTGCCGTAATCGCAGATCGTGGCTGCCGGGTGGTGGCTGGATCTCCTTCTGCGGCCCCTGCACGGCGCTGACGACTTTCCAGCCCGCGGCCCGGCTTTGGGCGGCGAACTCGGCGGCGAGCCGTGTCTTGCCCTGCCCGCCCGGGGCGTGCAGCCACCGGACCGAGAGCCGGGGCCTTGCCGCGTCCCGCCAGTCGGCCAGCGCGTCGTACTCGGCTTGTCTGCCCGTGAAGTCGACGACGTGGTACCGGGCGCTGAGCATCCGGCTCGGCTGCTGAAGCAGCCACTGGGTATCGGCCTCGGGCGGGGGCCGGTGCTCGACCAGCAGGTAGACCGGACCGCGGTCCGGGAAGACGTGCAGGTCGGCGCCGACGACCCCGTACCCGTAGCCGCTCTCCACATGTACGGTCTGGCGTGCGCCCGCCGACTCGGCGGTCACCGGTCGTCCTCCGGCCGCGGCGCTGCCGTTCGATCGGGCGAGGCGTGGTGGATGATGACGTTCCCGCCCTGCGCGGCGAAGATATGGCCACCGTCACGAGCGACGTTGGTCTGCACCCAGGCCCGCTCGACCTGCGGCAGCACGGAGCCGATCTGATCCACCAACGCGCTCATCTCCTCGCCCGCATCGGGATGCCGGCGCAGCACATCCTCAAGGCGCAGCTGCCATGCAGCGATCAGCGCCTGTCGAGCTCGCCCGGCGTCCTCGGACCGTGCCACCAGCACAGCGTCGTCGTCCAACCGGGCAGCGGCGGCGCCCTGCTCTTCCTCGCCGCCCCGTCGGAAGAGGCGCGAGGCCCCGGCGCGCGCCGTCTGCCAGGCACTCGTGGCCATGGCCGCCACGATCGTCGTTGCGGCCGTCATGGCAAGCGTGGTCTCCGGATCGGGCATGGCAGTCCCCCTCGTTGCACCTCACACCCGGCAAGCGGCACCTTGGAACCCGGCGACGCCCTGAACCACGTGAACCACACCGTGCGTGTCAGTGACAAGACCTCAAACCGCCTTCATTACCGGCTAGTTGAGATCGGCGGCGGTCGTGAGTGCGCAGGGGGCACGTATTCGGGACGTGCCACGGTCAGTGAGGACTTCCCGCAGAACGGTCGCGTCGTCGGCGGCCCGCAATTCGCCCGTCCGACGGCCTCGACGGAGCCCCCGCCGTAGAAGCGTCGAGGAACAGGTCGGTGAGGGCGGTGGGCACGCGTACGGCGAGGACCCCTTCACAAGACCGGTGCGCCGGGCCAACTCGCCCTGTGGGCGGTCGCGTTCGCGGACGACCGGACCGGCTGGGCCGTGGGCTCCGGCGGCACCGTTCTGGCCACGCACGACGCGGGCGCCACCTGGCGGCCCCAGCCCGTCGGCATCACGGACGACCTGGTCGGCCTGCATGTCGTCGACACCCGTACCTGTTGGGCCGTGGGCGACGACGGCACCGTCCTCGGCACGGAGGACGGGGGCGCCCGCGAGCGCCGCTACGACAGCGGACCGTCCAGAACCTCAAGGCCGTGCGGGCCAACTGGCAGGCCGGCGCGACCCGTTCGGGCATGTCTCTGTGGGCCGTGCACGTCGCCTCGGACCGGCACTGGTGGATCGTGGGCGACGAGGGCACCGTACTGTCGACGCAAGACGGCGGCGCGACCTGGGAGCAGCATTTCTACAGTCCGGAGAAGGACGCGTCCGCGCGTCCGCAGCCACAGCGACAATGAAGGACACAGCAGCGATGACAGACGCCACCGAAGCCGCCGCCTCCTCGTTCGCGGACGTTCCGACCACCACCCTCGCCGACATCCTGGGCCACGAGCAGGTCATGGACATCGGCATCCGACCGTTGTGGTCGCCGGTACCGCGCGTGGCCGGATCGGCGTTCACCGTGAGGTGCCCTCCCGGCGACAACCTCATGCTGCACGCGGCCATCCACCGCGCCGCACCGGGCGCCGTCATCGTCGTCGAGTCGGGCGACCTGGACTACGCGCTGGCCGGCGGCAACGTGTGCGCCGTCGCGCAGCGCCGGGGCGTCGCGGCCTTTGTCGCCGACGGGCTGATCCGCGACCTCGCCGAGGTCCGGGACCTGGGCTTCCCGGTGTTCGCCCGGGGGGTGATCCCCATTCCCGGAGACAAGAAGGTCGTCGAGCCGCTCAATGCCCAAGTGCGCTGCGCCGGAGTCGCGGTGAACGCCGGCGACATCGTCGTCGCCGACGAGGAGGGCGTCGTGGTCGTCCCCTCCGCCGGCGCCCAGGAGACCCTGACCGCCGCCCGGGCCAAGCTGGCCAAGGAGGCCGACGAGACCCTCGACGCGTGGGAGGAGGCCCACCGCACCCGCATCGACAAGATCCTGCGCGACCAGGGCTTCGAGGGCTGACACGGACGGTTTCGCCCCGGCGGCACTCCACGCTGACGGGACCAGCCGAAGCGAGAGAGCGATGCCCCAGCCTGAAGCACCCCGGCTGCTTCTCGCGAGCCCGCAGCACCGGAGGATCGGGTATCCCCGAGCCCGGGCCGGCTTGCCGGCCCGGGCTCGGGGAGCACGATGTACGTGATCATGCGTATGCGTTGAACTCGGCGATCGACCACCAGTTGCCGGCGCTGCCGGT